>CAMVGO010000032.1 GCA_947167045.1 uncultured Clostridia bacterium | reverse complement strand
GAACTCTTGGCTGAGTTGATCAAGCGGACCGGTTTTAATTTCGAGACAGGACAGGTGGAAGAACTTGCCGATTATACTGAGGCAATGAATTCACTTCTGCCGGTCCTGCTTCTGATGGTCGTCTGGCTTCTCATCATCACCGGGATACAGGTTGCGGGCTTCATTCTCCTGATCGTCAAGCGAAAGAAGTTCAAGCTTGTCGCAAGAGAAGGGGAGATGCCCAGAAAGCAGCTCCTCCGCACGCTTACACACAGCCCCGAGATGTGGATATTCTTCTCCATGGCATTGCTTCTGTTCGTTAATTCTTACATACCTGATATCATCTCTCTGTTTATATAGCGCGAAATGAAAACAAGCAAATGAAAACAAGCAAACTAAAAGAGGTTGTCCCCCGGGACAACCTCTTCTATTTAGCATAATCAGTTGATTAAGATTACTTCTTGCTCTTCTTGGAAGGCTTTGTGTTAACCTTATCCTTGAGTGCCTTACCAGCCTTGAACTTAGGAGCTGTGCAAGCCTTGATCTTTGTAGCAGCGCCTGTCTGAGGGTTACGGCCTGTTCTAGCAGCTCTCTCAGATGTCTCGAATGTACCGAAACCAACGAGCTGAACCTTACCCTTGTTCTGAAGCTCATCAGAAACTACTTCGATGAAAGCCTTAACTGCAGCGTCAGCATCCTTCTTGGAGATGTCAGCCTTTACAGCGATTGCATCAACTAATTCTGTTCTGTTCATTATTAATTCCTCCCTAATGGGTTAAAAATCTTTTGCCTTAGAGGTCTTTCCCCCTCGACAATGTCGATATTATAAAGTTCTTTGACATTAAAAACAAGGGAATTTGAGCATTTTTTTTGCAAAAAAGCCTTAATTTTCGGCATTTTAGGGGTGGTGATCCACCTTGTTGACACTGCAAAAACGATGTGATAGTATAATGAACAAATGAACATATGAGCAACCGTTCATATGATAAGTGGAAGGAGATAACCTAAATGCCTCATAATCACGACGCATTGCTTGAACATGTAAAGGCCGATATGCCCGCAGATGAGCTGTTACAGGACCTTGGAGACCTGTTTAAGATCTTCGGGGACACGACCAGGATCAAGATAATGTATGCACTCTATGAAGATGAGATGTGTGTATGTGCTATAGCTGATCTTCTCGGCATGACCCAGTCCGCAATCTCACACCAGCTGAAGGTTTTGAAAGCCGCTAATCTGGTTGAGAGCAGAAGGGACGGGAAGACCATCTATTACAGACTTGCAGACGAACACGTCAAGTCGATAATCGCTCAGGGATATGAGCATTTAACGGAATAATAAATTTTAAGGAGAAATAAATATGAAAAAGACATTTGAACTTGAAGATCTTGATTGCGCAAACTGCGCCATGAAGATGCAGGAAGCCATCCTTAAGATCCCCGGCGTTAAGGGATGTGAGGTAAGCTTTATCAAGCAGAAGATGACCATCGAAGCTGATGATGACGAGTTTGACAAGATAGTAAAACTCGCTGTTAAGGCTATCGCAAATGTCGAGCCTGACTGCACCGTATTACTCTGAGAACAACAAGCCGCAGTGCATCAGCTGCGGCTTTGTAATTTATCCGTGGTAGAAGATTATTAGTTATGAAATACAAGCTGACCAAAAAACAGAAAAAGATGCTCATCAGGATAATCATCGCAGTGGCATTGCTGGCGGTTATCGCAGCCGTTCTTCATTTTGTTGAACTGCCGTGGTGGGTTGAGCTCATCTTATATGCAATTCCCTATGTTATCGCAGGATATGACGTCCTTAAGACTGCATTTATCAATCTGATCCACGGTCAGGTGTTTGATGAGAAGTTTCTGATGATGGTCGCCACAGTCGGTGCATTCGGCACCGGTGAATATCCTGAAGCATCATTCGTAATGCTCTTCTACCAGGTCGGAGAATTGTTTCAGAGCATAGCTGTCGGAAGGTCGCGCAAATCCATTGCCAAGCTTATGGATATAAGACCTGACAGTGCCTGCGTTTTAAGAGGCGGAGAAGAGATCGAAGTTTCTCCCGACGAAGTTGAAATAGGTGAGACCATTATTGTAAAACCCGGAGAAAAGATCCCTTTGGACGGTGTCATCATCGAAGGAACGAGTACAGTTAACCAGGCGGCTCTGACAGGCGAGTCTGCTCCGGTTGATAAGACTTACAGCGATAATGTCATATCGGGTACGCTGAATCTTACGGGAGTTATAAAAGTAAGAGCGACATCTACTTTCGGACAGAGTACCGTATCGAAGATACTGGAACTTGTCGAGAATGCTTCCGACAAGAAAGCAAAAGTCGAGAACTTTATCACGAAGTTTGCAAGATACTATACACCTGCAGTTGTTATCGCAGCGCTGATACTTGGTATCGTACCTCCGATCTTCCTGGGAATAGGCAGCTGGGAAGTTTGGAAAGAATGGCTTACCAGAGCCTGTGTTTTCCTTGTTGTATCGTGCCCGTGCGCTCTTGTCGTATCTGTTCCGCTTTCTTTCTTCGGAGGCATTGGCGGCGCATCCAAGGACGGCATACTGATCAAGGGTGCCGGATATATGGAAGTGCTCTCGAAGATAGATACTGTTGTTTTCGATAAGACGGGAACACTGACCAAGGGTGTGTTTGAAGTTGATGATGTCCATCCGAATATAGTCAGCGTTGCTGAACTTAAAGACATCGCAGCATGCTGTGAGAGCTTTTCGAGCCATCCTGTTGCGCAGTCGATCGTAAGAGCGCATGAGGGACATATCGATAAGTCTCTTATTGGTGATGTAAGTGAGATCGCGGGCAAGGGCGTAAAGGCAGTAGTTGACGGAAAAACATATTATTGCGGCAACGGCCAGCTCATGGAGATGTGCGGTGCCAAATGGCACGACTGTCATCTGACCGGGACGATAATACATGTTGCAAGAGAAGATAACGGAGTGGTCGATTATCTCGGACACATCATTATCAACGATCAGATAAAACCTGATTCCGAAGCTGCCGTTAAGGGGCTGAAGAATGTCGGAGTCAAGAAGCTTATCATGCTGACAGGAGACAAGCACAGCGTTGCCGAAAGTGTTGCAAACAAACTCGGACTGACCGGATTCTTTGCTGAGCTCCTTCCCGCGGATAAAGTAGCTAAAGTGGAAGAATTGCTGAGCTCGGAAAAGGGAAGACTTGCTTTTGTTGGCGACGGGATAAATGATGCTCCCGTACTTATGCGCGCAGACTGCGGTATCGCTATGGGCGCGATGGGTTCCGATGCTGCGATAGAGTCTGCTGATGTCGTTCTTATGGACGACAAGCCGTCGAAGATCGCCGGTGCCATCAGGATTGCGAGAAAAACAATGAAGATCGTCTGGGAGAATATCATTTTCGCTCTCGGTGTCAAAGCGGTGATCCTTATCCTCGGTGCACTTGGAATAGCTAACATGTGGCTTGCCGTATTCGGTGACGTTGGAGTGCTTATAATCGCTATCCTCAATGCAATGAGATGCATGAGAAAGATCAACGGATAAAAAAGTGCTTGAAAAGAATTTTTAATCATATTAGCCTACTTATCAGGACGTCCGAATACTGATAAATAGAGGCTTATTATGAACACAAATGAACTTCACAAAGCAGTTGAGGAAAGCAAGGGTAACGAGAGCAATATCTGCCAGATATGCGCCATAAAGGATGGTGCTGCCGTCTATGAGGACTGCTGGCATGGATATACGACTTCCGATGCGGTCAATGTCATGTCGGTGACCAAAGGCGTAATTTCTTTGCTGACGGGTATCGCAATTGATAAAGGTTACATCTCTGATGTTGGACAGAAGGTCATATCATTCTTTCCCGGTTATCAGATCAAGCGCGGAGAGAAAACGATTTACGATGTAACAGTAGAGCATCTTCTTACCATGACGGCACCATATAAGTACCGTTCCGAACCGTGGAAAAAGGTATGCACTTCAGATGACTGGACACTGGCAGTGCTGGATCTTCTTGGAGGGCGCGCAGGAATTACGGGTGAGTTTAAGTATGCGACACTCGGAATACAGATCCTTGCCGGGATAATCGAGAATGCTTCCGGTGAGAAACTGATAGATCTGGCCAACAGGGAACTGTTTGTGCCACTGGGAATACCTGAACATAAGATTCACGGCGACAGTTCAAAAGAAGATCAGTTTGATTTTCTCATGAATAAGGCTCCCAGAAAGAATGAATGGTATTCAGATCCCAAGGGTTCTGTAACGGCCGGGTGGGGACTGTGTCTTTCCGCCGGAGACCTTGCCAGACTCGGTGATCTGGTCTTAAACAACGGAGTGTTCGGGGGAAAGCGGATCATTTCTGAAAGTTACATGAAAGAAATGCTCACACCCCGTATCAGGCTTGGTGAGAGATTCGGAAATATGGAGTACGGATATCTCTGGTACAAGCCATACAGCGGCAGAGAGGTCTATGCAGCGATAGGTGACGGAGGTAATCTGATCTACGTCAATAAGGAACTGGGTGTTTCCGTCGGAGTGACGGGTACATTCAAGCCTGCTATATATGACAGGGTTGAATTCGTCGAGAGCAAAGTCCTTCCGGCCTTAGTGGTGTGACCGGACGGGTTCTGATGCTTTTGCAATGATATAATTGAAGAAGAAAAACGGAGTTTTAACATCCGAACAGTAATAACGGAAGAAGGTGACATTATGCCGTTCGCTGCTTCATTTATGGTTCCTCATCCCCCTCTGATCGTTCCCGGTGTCGGCAGGGGAAGCGAGAAGCAGGTTGCGAAGACAATCGCATCATATGAGAAGGTAGCTGACGAGATCGCAGCGATCAAGCCCGAGACGATCGTTATCACCAGTCCGCATTCCGTTATGTACGGCGACTATTTTCATATTTCTCCCGGAAACAGAGCCGTGGGGTCGTTTTCCGGGTTTGGTGCACCATCTGTCACGTTTGATGAGGAATACGATGAGGAACTCGTAAATGCGATCTGCGAGATAGCTGACACTGAGTTGTTTCCGTGCGGTACACTTGGTGAGAAACAGAAGGAACTTGATCACGGGACAATGGTCCCTTTGTGGTTTATCCGGGAAAAATACAAGGGCGGAAAGATAGTAAGGATAGGGCTTTCAGGACTACATTTAGTCGAACACTACAGGCTGGGTCTTATAATTGCGGAAGCAATAGAAAAACTCGGAAGACGGGCGGTCTTTGTTGCGAGCGGAGATCTTTCACATAAACTTCAGGATTACGGTCCGTACGGGTTTGCAAAAGAAGGCCCCGAGTATGACGACCGCATCATGGACGTCATGGGCAGTGCCCGGTTTGACGAACTCTTTGATTTCAGCGAGGATTTCTGTGACAAGGCCGCTGAATGCGGACACCGTTCATTCGTGATAATGGCGGGTATCTGGGACGGCAAACAAGTCAGAGCGGAAGTCCTGTCTCACGAAGATGTAACCGGAGTGGGTTACGGGATATGCACATTCTGTCCTGAGGACGGAGATGACCCCGAAAGAAATTTCCTGGAGCAATATCTTACAAGGGCAAAACAGGCTGAAACAGAGAAGATGGCAGCATCTGACATATATGTCCGCCTTGCCAGACTCTCGATTGAAAGATATGTCAGAGAGCGCAAAAGGCTCAGTATACCTGATGATCTGTATCAGCTCGCAAAGGACGGAGAGGATATAGATCAGCTTCTGAATAAAAAAGCAGGAGCATTTGTGTCCATACATAAATACGGCAGTCTCCGAGGATGTATAGGAACGATACTTCCCACCACGGGAAGCATAGCGCAGGAAATAGCAAATAATGCAATAAAAGCGGCTGTGAGTGATCCGAGATTCGATCTTGTGTCGGAAGATGAACTTCCGTTCCTCGAGATCAATGTCGATGTTCTTGGCGAACCCGAGGATATTGAGTCGAAGGAGCAGCTTGATGTTAAACGTTATGGAGTTATAGTCTCGACTTCCGATGGCAGACGCGGTCTTCTGCTTCCTGATCTGGAAGGTGTGGATACAGTCGATTACCAGGTTGCGATCGCGATGCAGAAGGGCGGCATAAGTCCTGATGAGGAGTATTATCTCCAGCGCTTCGAAGTGGTGCGCCATACTTAATGTGCGGGGTAGGTTATATGACCAGATGTCATGTCTGCTTCAGGCATTGTGATCTTAAAGAAGGCAGTATGGGTTTCTGCGGAGCGAGGATAGGTCTTGCTGACAGGGTTGCTGATTCAAACTACGGAAAGATAACCGCTTTGGCTTTGGATCCTATCGAGAAGAAACCTCTCCATCGCTTCTATCCGGGCTCAAAGATTTTATCCGTAGGAAGTTACGGCTGCAATCTGAGGTGTCCTTTTTGTCAGAACAGCGAGATCTCGTGGGGTGAAGAATCAGCGGAATTTGCCGTAAGTGCAGAGACGATAACCCCGGAACAGCTGGTATCTGCAGCGGAAAGACAGAAAAAGAACGGAAATATCGGGATAGCTTTTACATATAATGAACCGCTTATAGGTTATGAATTTGTTCGCGATACTGCCAGGCTGTCGCACGAAAAGGGAATGAAAAATGTCATAGTGAGCAACGGTACCGCGGAACTGGCTGTTCTGGAGGAGATCGGACCGTATATCGATGCGATGAATATCGATCTAAAGGGTTTCGATCCCGATACTTATAAGCATGTTTTGGGCGGCGATATGAGGATGACAATGGAATTCATAGCCGGGGCGGTGAAGATATCGCACGTTGAACTGACATGCCTCATCGTTCCCGGGATCAACGATTCTCATGAAATGATCAAGGAGATGACAGATTGGATATCTTCTTTGAAAGACGCTTCCGGCAATGTTTGCGGCAAAGATATCCCTCTGCATGTCTCCAGGTTTTTCCCGTGTTTTCATATGACCGACCGTCCTCCCACGCCTGTGGGAACGGTTTACGGACTTGCCAAAACCGCGCGGGAGACTTTGAATTATGTGTATACCGGCAACTGCTGATGTTCCGTTCAGACGAAGATATTATTTGCAGTTGTACTTGTTTCGGGTATCATTAGGCAAGTTGAGATAATAAGGAGCAGAGTTGTTTTATGCATATTAAAAGAATACTTTCCTCGATTTTGGCCGCCGGCCTTGTTTTGAGCCTGTTCACAGGCTGTGATTTTGATGATGACTATGATGACGATGGTCATGAGACCCATCAGACCACACAGACAAAACCCACTGATGACCGTGACAGCCATTTGCTTACGGCAGCTTCGGTTCAGATGACGGTTGACCGTAATACCGGTGATACGACTATAACGAGACCGGAATCTGCCGAGAAACCCATGGCTAAAGACGGGAGCTGGACTGTATTCGTATATCTGTGCGGCTCTGATCTTGAGTCTGATGACGGTGCGGCCACATACGATCTTGAAGAAATGTGTGATGCCGCTTCATCTGATAAAGTGCGTTTTGTTGTCCAGACCGGAGGTGCATATGAATGGCAGAATAATTATGCTTCTGACGGCGGGTGCGACAGGTTCGTAATTGAGGACCACGATGCGGTTCTCGTGGAAAGCCTGAAGGATTCCAATATGGGCGACTCGGCGACACTGGCTGATTTTCTGAAGTGGGGTGTAAAGGAATATCCTGCCGAGCGCATGGGTCTCATCTTCTGGAATCACGGCGGCGGAAGCATTTCCGGAGTATGCTTCGATGAATTATATGATTCCGATTCTCTGGGTATTCGTGAGATCGACTGTGCGCTCTTAAGTGCGTTCGAGGACATGACCGACCGTTTCGAGTTTATAGGTTTTGATGCGTGCCTGATGAGTACTGTCGAGACGGCGAATATTCTTGCTTCATATTCCCGTTACATGATAGCGTCACAGGAAACGGAACCCGGGAGCGGATGGGATTACACCGCACTCGGTGATTATCTTGCGCAAAACCCTGAATGCAGCGGCGACGATGTCGGAACAGTAGTCTGCGACAGTTTTTATGAGGCATGCGAAAGAGACGACGATTGTGATGACGTTACCATGTCCGTTATCGAACTCGATAAGATCGATGATGTTATAAAGGCTTTCAATATCTTTGCGAAAGGTATGTATGAGGCGAGTGAGAGCACATCGATACTTACGGACATGATCAGGGAGATAGAGGAGGCAGATAATTTCGGCGGCAACAACAGATCGGAAGGATATACAAACATGGTCGATCTCGGCGGTCTTATCAATGCCTGCAGTGATTATGTTGACGTAGATGATGCCATTTCCGCCATAAATACGGCCGTCTCATACAACGTTACCGGTCAGAGGCATTACGGGTGCTCCGGAATGTCCATCTATTATCCGCTGTCTGTTGAAGGTTCTATGGAACTCAGCATTTTCGAAAATGTAAGCATCAGTCCGTTTTATTCTTCTTTTGTGGACCGTCAGGATTTCAGCAGTTCCATCAACTATGATGATGATTACGGAGATGGTGATTACGGATATTATGATGCCGATTCCGGATATTATTATTTCACCGAAGATGATGTCTATTATTACTATGATGAATCGTCACACGAGTACTGGTATTACGATGAGGATGAAGACGACTGGTATTGTGATGATGAAGACCAGGATTATGACTACACCGCATATGACTATGGCTATTCGGATGATGATTTCGGCTATAGTGATGATTACTGGTTCGATGACGATGACTGCTGGAGCTCAGGCGGATTCTTTGATTACGATTACGATTCCGGATTCTACCGCACCCGTTCAGTAAACAACGACCACTGGGACTATGCGGATTATTATGAGCCGACAGGTGAGAGTCCCTGTATCAGTTTCCTTAAAGAACCCTGCATCAACGAAGACGGCTACTATTCGTTCACGCTTACTCCGAAGAGCGTTGACCGCACATCATCAGTCAGTGCCTTTGTCTATCAGGTGCTCGATGAAGAAAATGAGGCTCTGCTTCTCGGAGAGACTTATGACGTTTACTGTGATTGGGAGACGGGAAAGTTCGAAGACGGATTTGACGGTTACTGGCTGTCCCTTCCTGACGGACAGAATCTGTCAACTTCCATTGTTGACATGGACTATGATTATGTCATTTATTCATCTCCCGTGCTTCTGAACGGCATTGAGACTAATCTCCGCATCAGGATGGACCTGGATACGGGAAAAGCAGTTGTTGAAGGTGCCTGGGACGGAATAGATGAGAACGGTGCTTCTTCAAGACAGGTAACACCCGTGGTTCCGGGAGATAAGATCGTTCCGACATATGTTTCCATATCACTTGATGAAGACGATGACAATGAGTATGAGTGGGAAGGTGCTGAATATGTTGTTTCCGGAACTTTCGAACTCGTCTATGCGCTACTGGATACCGCTGATTTCCTGTATGCATTCTGCATCGATGACATCTATTACGATTTCTATCTGACAGATTTTGTCGAGTTCAATGTCGATGAAAATGGTGACATCTATTATTACGAATACGAGTAACGGAGGTAACAATAATGGAGTTAAACAAGTGTCCCAACTGTTCCGGAAAGCTTGAACTTTCCGACAACAGAAACAGGCTGGTATGCAAATACTGCGGAAGTGAATTTACCCTCGATGATACGACCAGGAAGGAAGTCGGTGACAGCCCTGTAAGCAAAGACTGGTTTGTCTACGAATGGGACTATAAGAAACTTCTTGATAATCCGAATACCGCTCCCACGGTCTCGGCTTTTGTCCGTACGCTGAACGATTATGATTCGTCTGAGAAAATAGTGCAGTATATGCGCGATTATCTGCTGAATTTTAACGAGATCTCGGCACCGGGTATCCGTGAGGAAAATATGAGAGATATCGTAAACAGGATATCAGGAAACCTGCAGACATCGGAAAAGATCATCCTTTATAACGATGACGGCATCTTTGTTCACGGAAAGACGGGCAAAGTGATCACGGATAAGAGAGTGCTGTTCATCGAAAAGAAGACCGTAAGGGAGATCATGCACGTAAATATCCCTTATCTGCTTTTCGGTTATTCTATGGGACTTCCGCAGATCAATATCGGTGAAAAGTATTCGAACAGTATCGGGATATTCAATTCCCACTTTGATCTTCAGGGCGTTGCAACCGCTCTCATCTGCACTTTGAGTTTTGAGCAGAAACCTGACAGACCCAAGATAAGACTGATGGATTCTTTGAAATGACAAACTGACAAAAAAGCCAAGGAACGGATACGTCTGATCAGGATCAGATCATGTCTGTCTTTTCCTTCATCTTTCTGTATTCACTGTCGATATGTTCTTTGAAATACATGTTGCCCATTGAATCGGTACAGTTGCCGGTGTTATAGAAGTATTCGTAGAACCCGGAAGCGTCACTGATAAATCCGGAACATGCGGCGGCACCTGTTCTGTCGATGAGTTTATTCAGTCCTGCCAGCATCAGATAAAGATCAAGAACGGCAAATTCGATGCTGATGCCTTCGCCCTTTGTCCTGGCTTTGTTAAGTTTCTCGATCGCTCCTGTTACGGAGTCTTTAAGTCCGCTGTTGTCTTTGCTCAGGATAAGTGTGTACGGATGCAGGGTTTTGTTGTGTGACTTGTTGTTCCTTATCCAGGAACTGGCCATGTATTTATTCTCATATTTTTCGGCCATCTTTCTGTTGTTGCTGAAAAAGTAACCCTGAACGAGATAAACATATGCGTTGGAAACCCATCTGGACGCGTTCTCGCTATCGCTGCTGTTCCTGGAAAATATCTTTAGCGCATTTTTTACCGTGTCGATATATTTTTTCAAAAAGTATTTGCTGTGTATGGCAAGAGGATTGGTATACAGGATGATCTGAAAATAGACCAGAAGGGAGATCTGCATGCTGATCTCATTGTTGCTTCGTCTTGCATAACTGATGCTGCGCTTCATGTATTTTCTTGCATCGGCTTTATCACCTGACAGATAGTTTACATAAGATATCTCATAATACATCCTGGAAAGTTCCGCGAAGAGATTCTTGGACTGTTTGTCAGACAGCTCCGGTGCTGACCCGAGATAATCTTCTATAACGGCTACTCCGTCAGCACTCTCAAGATAATTTAGCAGATCTTCCACTTCCTGCTGCTTTGAGTATCTTCTTCTGAGGGAGTTCATCCTTTTGGCTTTGCATTGAAGCTCAAAGAATTTAGCCAGGGCGGAGGTATCTCTGCCGGTATAGACTTCCTTTATCAATGACTCGATATAAGGTGCGCTGAAGCCTTTTTCGAAAACTGCTTTATGAAGACTTCTTATCCTGTCATCCTCATCGAATGCCAAGGCACTGTGAAGTCTTTCAAGGAAAGGATCTGTGACATCGTTCCCGACATAATACCTGAGTGTATCTTCAAACATCTTTGTTGCTATGGCGTCCTTCTGACGGCCTGACGATTTCCAGACTGTTTTCAGAACATCAGTAAGCATATGGAAATTGCCGGCACCGTACATGGCTGATATGTACTCAGGGCTCTTTATGAGTTCCAGAAGGTGTCCGGTGTCTTTTGCCCGGCAATACTGATATGTTAATTCGGAGACTTTTCTGGTGTCGGGTTTCAGTTTGTTTTCGAAAGGAAAGTATGGTCTGCTCTCGTAGTAACTGCAGAGAAGGCTGCGGCATTCTTTAATGAGGTCATCGCCCAGTATATGTTCCACGGCTTCGGCTGCCGTGAGGTGATAGTAATCGTAAAGTATGTCGCCGTTGAATTCGACTTCCTTAAGTGATCCCCTGACACTGTAATAAAAACGTGACCATACCATATAAGGTATCTCACCGAGCTTGGTTATTTTATCTACATCACTTTTCCTGGCATGAAAGTAGTTCTTGTATTCTTTCATTACTTCGGGCGTAAAAGCCAAAAGCCTGAGCAGTTCTCTTTCGGATAATCCGTGTTCTGATATCAGTAAATATCCGAGAGTGTATCTGACCAGAGCTTTACCGAATTTCTTCTGAAGACCGCTGATGTATATCCCGAGGACTTCGTCAATATAATCTTTTGGATCTTTCTCGTTTCCGGTTATTCCGAGATCTGCAGGACGCTTTAAATCAGAGCTCTGCCAGCCCGTGATGATGTTTGCGAGATATCTGATGTAAATGGGCCTGCCCACTTTTTTGTAGACGGAAAGAAGGAGTTCCATCTGTTGGCTGCTGACAGTGCGTCCCTCTTTGGAAAGGAGTGCGGATACGGCCTCGGATACATCATCAGATCTCAAGCTGCCGAGTCTTATTGCCGGTGTGTTTTTGGGAACGGATTTTTTGTCATTGCTGCTGACGATGACCTTAACATTGTCTGATATGCCTTCGGGTATCCAGAGAGTCCTTTCATCCTTGCGCTTGAAAGCGATCTGGTCAGCCGCGTCTACGATAATGAAGACCTTGCGTTTGTTGCTCCCGAAGTATTCGGCGATGACATATTTCAGTGCTTCGCACGATTTGCTGTATGAGGTGTGAGGGGTTGCGGTAATGCCTGCTTCCGCACATAGCTGCCTGTAGATGCTTTCCACCAGGATAACGGGATCGGTGCTTCCCGGAGTCCCTCCGACAAACCTGCAGATTACGCAGTCACCCTGTTCTTCCATGTTCTGCATCTTCGCCGCCAGCAGAGCCATAAGATAAGTCTTGCCCTTGCCGCGTTTTCCTGAAATGAGACACACGTTGTGTTCTTTATCTTCATCAAGGAAAACCTGTACGGCTGAAAGCTCTTTTTCACGGCCGTGCATCAGCGGGCCTGCATCGTAAGGACCTTCCGGAGGGAGGCCCAGATAACTTCGCATGAAAAGGTCGTGTTTTTTCCGGTCTGAGATGTCTGCTGAAATATACTGTTTTATCGAGTCATCCGCGATCCTTCTGATGGCGGACAACATGTCTGTTTTGAATTCTTCAAAGTAACGGGCATCGTGTTCGTCTTCGCACACGAGATCGTATACGGAATCACTGCTGTTTATGTTGTGTTTCTCGAAATGTTCTTTTACATCGGATAACAGCGTTTTAAGAGCTTTTTGCGTAATTCCAGTCTCGGGTTCGGCCGATCTCTGATGACGGTACAGGCATATGATGTGCTTAAGCGCTTCCTCGTCATCGACGCTCAGCATTCCTTTCCATATCTCCTGTCCTGTGGCCGAAAGGAAGTATTCATTGACTTTTCCTTCTCCGAGCTTCTCACGGAGTTCACTGCTCAGGAATGCCTGCTTGAACAGTTCCTGCATCTTTTCGCGTTGTTCATCAGTTGTGTCTTTGCCGGCATGGAATGCATATGACGGATGAATGAAGTTCTCGTCCAGGGTGTAGTGGCTCCTGATGAGCGGTTCAAGTTCACCGTGATAAGTGCAGACCCAATCGATGAGGAGATCAAAGTCCTCTTTCTTTATCGACATGGGTTCGGGTGTATAACCATATCTGTCACCGAGCATCATCAGGAAGTTTAAGTAGTAGCCGGTGTTGCGGCATCTGGCAACCTCTTCCAGGCAGATCTTCATTATCGTGTGATCTTCGCTCGCTTCAAGAGGGACACCGTATCTCAGGTCTACTACCTGGAACACAAATCCTTTCTCTTCGCAGTATCTCGAGATCTCCGGAAATACTTCTTCGTTCAGTATCCTTCTTTCTTCGGTAAAATCCTTGAAAGTGGAACTGATGAATAACCTGATGTTCTTATTCCTGATCGGTATCTTGTCTGTCTTGCTCATATCTTCCGGCATTTACACAAATGCAAAATGGTGCATAATCTATATGAAAAGATTGTACCATGAAGGAAATGCCATATGACAAGCAATCTGTATCTGATCCAGAATATCATGATCTTTATGGAAGAATGTCTGGTCCGGATCCCTTCGGATCAGGATGCATATACCATCAATCCCCATTATGTGCGTAATCCTGAGATTTTTGCCTCGCTTCAAAAGGATATCGTAAGACTCTATCCGGCGCTTAGATACGTCAGATATGAAGATATATGCGGAACCGCGTGGGACAGGGTATATATGTCCTCTTATGTTCCTGACGATCTGCTCCCGTTTTACGCCGGTGTGAATGCCGCGGAGATTGTTCTTGTCGAAGACGGTCTGTTCGACTATGTTCCGGCTGAAAACGGATATGCATTTTATAAAGGCAAAAGACTCTATATGTTCAGACCAGAACTTGCATCTTCGACCGCGAAGGCCGCTTCAGTCTGTGCTCTGGATGTAACGGATGAGGTTGTCGGACATTTTGCGTCGATATATGAGGAAGACATCAGCAAGCTTTCCCATCTGGATCCCAAGACACCGGTGCTCTTTACCACGCCATTCGGAGAGGATTTTGGTGCGGATGACAGCCTTACGGTTAAGATAGTCGATTACATTATCCGTGTTTTCGGGTTTGATCAGATCGTTCTGAAAAGGCACCCCAGAGATGAGTTCGTTTACACAAGCGATTCTATGGAGATAATAGAATGTCCCAAGAACATTCCGGGGCAGCTGCTCGATAAGATATTTGACGGAAAGAAGATATTCCTTTTCCCGAGTACGGTCAGTTTTATGTGCGGTGAATTGTCTGATATAGTTTTTGTCAACGTTCTTCCGGACAACCGCGGATACAGTGATACGTTTAATGCCATTGTCGGTTCTGAACTGTTCAAAAAACAGGAACACATCAAAGTCATGACAATGTGAACTGTCCCATTAATCGCATTGAAAAAGACAGGACATATCGTACAATCATATCAGAAAGAATTTCTGAGGTATGGTTATGATAAGATTCAAGACTTACAGTGCGATAAAGCCTGTTTCCGGTGACATTATCAAAGCAGCGCTTAAGGAATCAGCCGGCAGGGAGATAATCTTCGTCGCTCCGGAATTTGCCAAGGCGCAGGTTGAACGTGAAGTCCTGGCATTTAAAGAGGACGGCGGCAGGGAAAACAGCAGGATAGATGTCGAAGGCGGTGAACTGACGCTTTCCGCATCGCTGGTCTCCGGCGACGTTCTGAGCTTCAGGAAACTCGCAGGAAACATCCTTGACGATCTCGGTGTCAATTATGTCGCCGAAGGCGGGGAGATCATGCTCCGCAACGCAATCTACAATATCCTGACTAATAACAGGGACAAGCTGAAGGCTTTCGGTGCTCTGTCTTCGAGGATCGACTATATCAATATGATGATAGCTCTCCTTGGCGACTTCTCGAGATACGGAGTCGGTATCTCCGACATCGGGAATGCCATAAGTTCTCTGGATAACTCATCTGCATCTCCTGCGTTTGTAAATAAGCTCAGGGATCTCCATCTCATAATGAGCGAGCTTGAGCATCTGAATGTGAAGTTCGGTCTTAATCTTCTGCGTGAACCTATCGCGATGGCATGTGAGAAACTGTCGCAGCTGTCCGCCGGTGAACTGTCATTGAGGCGCAGGAGCGGGCTTTCCGCGGTCTTAAAGTCTAAGATCGTCTTTGTAGGTTTTGGTGCTACCCGTATGCTGACGCCTAAAGAGATAAGGCTCGTATCTCTCCTGTCGGATCTCGGGAGCGATATCGAATTCAATGTCCTTGCGGAAAGCGGCGATGCCGGATTCTCCTCCGTGTATAAGACCGGTGCGGATTTCATGGAGATGCTCAAAGAAAACGGTGCCGTTCAGGATTTGTTTGACGTTCCTGATAATGATGACGTGTTAAGTGCTCTTGTTCACGATTTTGCGTTTGATATTAATCCGGAAGGACTTGATACACAAGGAAAAGTGAGACTGGCCGAGCTTGCAGGCATTGATGACAGGGTCGGATACATTTTCAGTGAGATCATTGATCTTACCAGGAACCAAGGATACAGATACCGTGACATAAGGATAGTATGCTGCAATGAGGATATCCTCCCCAGGATGAGGAGCACTGCCGAATTATACGGTCTTGATGTCTTTATCGACCGCAAGATCGCTTTGGGAGGGACTGTCGTTCCATATATGATGCAGATTCTTTTGGAATTGCCGAGATCCGGTTTTGCGCTCGAACTCGTCATGAAGGCGATGCGCTCCGGCATGCTCAGGATACCGCCTTACATAGCTGACAGTTTTGAGAATTATTGTTACGCAAAGAATATAGTTGATGCCGTCAGGCTCTTTGATGAGAATGCCTATGTCGACATTGATGACGGTGAGAACGGAAAGGCACGGAAACTCTGGATAATAAAGGGGACAGTTCCCGGAATTGATGAGGGTTTTGTCGATGCGGGAAAGTTCTTTTATGAGCACATCGTTACCGGAAAACTCATTCCGCTGAAGAAAGCCTGTGATCTGATCTACAGCGAAAAGACCCTGGCCGGGAAGGCCGGCGCGAGCCTCAAGTATTTCGATGAGATGAGAAGCTTTATCGAGCCTTTGAGGAATGAATTATCGGACCGCGGGGACGATGCTGCGGCAGTAGCTCTGGTGCGCGGATACGATGAGCTCGTAAGCCTGCTCATGTGCTCGACTCATGAGATGAACGACTGTGAGATAAGCCAGAAGGATTTTATCTCCATGCTGAGGACAGACATGAGAAACCGTACCGAGGGAACGATCCCTTTGAAGGTGGATTCGATCGAGATAACCACTCCCGAGCACGCTTTTGTGACACCGTGCAAAGTGCTGTTTATCATAGGTGCTCAGAAAGATAATTTCCCGTATATGAGGATGAGGGAAGGCCTTTTGAGCGGTACCGAACTCAAGAGCCTGTCTTCTTCGACTGAAAGCATCGAACTGCCTGATAAGGCGGAGAGCAAGATGCGCGAGGAATTCATTACGGCCTGTCTCATACTGGGATCCGCAACTGACAGGATCTGCATGGTGCACGAGTATGGTGCGGCTAAGAGCCGTGTTTTCGATTTTCTCGAGAGATGCACTGATCCTGAGTACCACATAGTAAACACTTTTAAGAATCCTATAGCCGGTGAACAGGTGATCTTCAATCACGATTTTGAAAAGGCCGCGATACCTCCCGATATCATGTCGAGACTTCTTACAGTAAACAGGGACGGAGGGAAGGCCAAGGTCATTTATGTCAGCGTTTCGTCGATAGAAAGCTTCAGGCAATGTGCATTCCAGTTCATGCTAAAAAAACAGCTCAGGATCGAGCCGAGAGAAGACAACACAAAGGTGCAGGTCAATTCCTTCGGAAGTCTTATCCACGGAATGTTCGAGACTGCTTACAGAACGCTGAGGGATGAGAGCGGTAAAGATCCCGCGGTGTTTGAAAAGATGGCGAGAGAACTCCTTGAAGATGAGGGTAAATACGATGAGTTTGCGGACAAATGCCTGAAGGCTGCAGTTGCTTCAAGAGCGGTTTTCGGTTCAGTCGATAAAGAGGGCAATCCGACTGATAAGACGTTTGAGATGGATACATATGCCAAGCTCCGCAGGATGTTCGGCAAGATGTTCAGAGATGTTTTGCAGGATTCCGTCGATACCGGATTTGTCCCTGAAGGCGTGGAGGAAAAGATAGGCGGTGAAGGACTTACACTGGATATACCTTACGAAGGCATAGATCTGAAATTCTCCGGCTTTATTGACAGGTTTGACATGAAGAAAGATGCGGACGGCACGGTTCATATAAGAACGATCGACTATAAGAGCGGCGATAAAGCCGTAGATGCCGTAAAGCTCCTGGAAGGGATCCAGATCCAGCTTCCCGCATATTCCGGAGCGATACTTGATAAGAATGTCCGCGAAGGAAATGAAGCGGTAATAGACGACTACGGTTATGTTCTTGTCGGACTTAAAGCCAATATAGATGATGAGCCGCTCGTATGTCTCCCGCAGCTTTCCGGTTATGATGACGAGGCAGTAAAGATAGCCATCAGATATTCAAAGCACATCATAAAGGAAAGCGTTGACCAGATATCACAGGGCAAGGCTGACGCCGTGACTGCCGTTCCGCATCTGGATCTGTGCAGTTACTGCTGCTATAAGGGATATTGCGGAAACGATCCGTCCTCATCTAAGGGAAGACCTCAGATTAATACCGGCTCGAAGAGCAAGTATGAAGATATCGTCAAGAAATCCGAGAATTTCGCGGAACCTACCGCGAGCGGAAGAGCCAGGAAAGATCCGGGATACGATGACGTCACCAAGAAGATCGGCGCGGATAAGAGTATGGACCGTGGAGACAGACGTACGATCCTCGCCATGAAAGAGATACTGGACCAAGCTGATGAAGAAGATAAGGGAAAGGAGGAGTGAGTTATGGATTTTTCTCCTGAACAGAAAAAGATAATCGAAGAACCGCTTAATAACATCCTCGTTTCCGCATCTGCGGGTTCAGGAAAGACGACCGTGCTTACGGCTAGGATAGGTGATGAGGTCAAGACAGGCACACTCTCCGTAGACAGTATGCTCGTCGTTACATTTACCGAAGATGCCGCAGCTCACATGTCTGATAAGATAGAAGCAAAGTTGAGGGAACTGAGGAGCGAGGCTGTTGCCGCAGGCGACAATGAACTTGCATCACATCTGTCGTCACAGATAGATCTGCTTCCCAATGCATATATCCAGACCATGCACGGATTCTGTTCGCGTGTCATCAAGGAGAAAGGTTATCTGATAGAAGACGGTCCAATGGCCGAATTTACCGATCCTTCGTGCAGGATAATCACCGAAAGCGAGAGAGGCGTGCTGCTTCAGTCCGCTGCGGAATATGCTGTCAGGGAACTGTATGCGAAGTGCGGTTCTGAAGATGATGCGTTTGTCAGGTTTACCGGAAGATTCGGTGACGGAAGAAGCGACATTTCTCTGGTTAATATCGTGACAGGCATATACAAGACGTTGAGAAGTCTTCCCGATTATCTGGATGTATGCGAGAGGTTTGTAAGTCAGCGCGAGGAGCGTGATGAAAAGGGCCTGATAATGTATTTCGAAGACGGCAACGAGATAACGCAGAAGATCGTGGAATTTCTTGCGAAGATAAAGTCGATGCTGCTCGACAGTGAGTTCGATGCGGTGCTGGCATCTCATGATGCTTATCAGATAGTTGTAGAATACACTAACCGTGATTTCATAGATGAAGCGGTTAAGCGGATCGATGCTGCCATTGATGCATACGCTTCCCATACCGGAGCTGATTACTTCATATATCTTGCTCCGCTGAAGGAACTTGCAGGGCTTCAGTACAACAACATCTTCAAAGGAGCTGACTTCGGAGGCGATGACAAGGCTTTTCTTGCCATGGTCGCATTCAGGCACTTTATCGATCCGGATTCCTGGAAAGGAGTCAAATATGAGAACCCGTATGATCTTCCGGAGGAATTCAGCAGCCTTATCGGCCTTGACAAAGAGCAGATGCTCGCGAACCAGAAGGCAGGTACTGAAGCCGTCAGATGCTTTGTCGAACTGCTCAAGATGACGGACAGGATCTATGCGGAATTAATGAACAGTATGCATGGCATGGACTTCTCCGATCTCGAACATACGGCATATGAGATCCTGAAGACTGAAGAGGCTTCCGGATTCTATGGAGAGAAGTTCAAAGAGATCTTTGTCGATGAGTACCAGGATAACACGAGGCTTCAGGACAAGATCATTGAATGCTTTGAAAGTGCCGGGGGTAATGTTTTCCGCGTCGGTGACATCAAGCAGAGCATCTATAAGTTCCGTTTCGCCGATCCGAATATCTTCGGCAACAGGATGGAAGAGATCAATGCAGGAACGCAGAAGGGCGTTGTCCGTTATCTGAAGGAAAATCACAGGAGTACATGTGAGATCCTGGCCTTTGCCAATTATGTTTTTGAGCAGACCATGAGCAAAGACGCTTCGGAGATCGAATACGACTTGGACCAGCGCTTAAGCGGGGCAAAGGAGACAAGGCACGGCCGGCTTCCGAGAGTCATAATCGCCGACAGGGGTTTTAAGAAACCTGATGATAACGACAAGACCGAACCCGGTCCGAGAGCTGTCTGTGCAGCAGTTGAGAGCGAAGTCAGGCGGTATATGGAAGAATGTACCCGTATTGACGGCAGCAAGCCTGAATTTAAGGATATATGCGTGCTTACGGCTTCGAACAACCAGGCCGAGAACATAGCAAGATATCTTAACGGCTGTGTTTTGGGCGACGGCAGAAAGGTGGAGGCATCCGGCAGGTTTACGACGGATGTCTTTGAAGATCTTGATATCCACAGGCTGATCAATTTTCTCATCTGCCTCGGAAATGAATACAGGGATGAATATCTTGCCGGTGTCATGCTCTCGAACTACAGGTTCTCAAATTTCACCGTTGAAGATATCTCGAAGATGCAGGTGTTCATTCACGAGTTGGAAGGCGCTTCACTCGATAAGGAACCGCTGATGTTGAGACTCAGGGTCTTTGCGGAAAAATGCGATTCCGATCTTGCAAAGCGCATCGGCGCGTTTGTCGATGTTTTCGACCGGATAAGGATGGGAGCGATGGTCGCGGACATAGATGACATCATTGAGCTCATCTACCGTGAGACCGGCATAAAGGCCACTCTCGAAGCAAGAACAGGCGACAGCAGTAAGTTCGATGTCTTTAAGGACTGGCTCTCGGATAATTTCAAAAGGAGAGGATCTGATCTTTCCGGTATCGCATCGGCCCTTGAACAGATGAAGATACAGATCAAAAAGGCTGAGATCGAAGTGACAGATGCGAACAAGAACAAGATCACGACCATGACGGTCCATAAGAGCAAAGGTCTTGAGTTTCCGTTCGTTATCCTTGTTGCGACAGGCGGACAGGATGAGAAGAAGGATACTCTTACGAGCATAATGTTCGACAGGGACGACGGCTTCATAACTGAAGATTATGATCCTGATGCTGTCACGAGAAGGCATTCCGTTGAGCAGAATATCTACAAGATGAAGATGAAGCTTGCCGCCAATTCGGAAACAATAAGGCTTCTTTACGTGGCACTTACCAGGGCAGAAGAGGATCTGTCGATAATAACCACGTGTGATGTGAGCGACATGACTAAGCCGAGTTCCATGAGAAGCGCATTCACTCAGGCTTTGGAATATCGGGATACCGTGTTTGACAAACGTCACTGGCTTGCCGGTGACATGAAGCTTCCGTATATCCTCATGAGTGCCCTGGCAAGAAGCTCTGACGGCGACATGCTTAGATATATAGCGGCTGTCGGCACTCTTTCCGCAGTCAAAATCATTCCTTTCCGAGATCTCGAAGGAAAGGATGCAAAAGGTTTTGAAACTGTTGACCTGACGGCTGAAAAAGTCATTGAGATATACGGTGCACACAAGAAGGCTGAAGAGGAATCGGGAAAAGAGCCTGAGGAAAAGGAAGAGAAACAGTCTGCCAAATTCGATGATGACGGCAAACTGGTACTTCCGGATTATAAGTACAGCGCAAGTGTCGATATTCCGTTCAAGGTTGCGGTAACGGGAGTGGCTTCGGCTGACAAACCTTTCGAGACGACGCATGTCGACATGCAGATAAGAGCAGTCGATGATTTCGAAAGTGCAAATGTATCCATGCTGACAGCAGCCGCGAAGGGTACGATACTACACAGGATAATGAGATTTATAGATCTTGAGGGCATAAGGACAGGCAAAGTGTCTTTTGACGATGAGATCAGGTCTCTTATCGACGGCGGATTCCTCAATACCTGTTCTGCGGATAACGCTCTGGAGGTTGCTTCGGAATTCAAGAACGGCATAATCGCTTTCTGCAGGGATGCGAGATGCCCGGCCATCTTAAAGAGCTTTGACGAGGGAACGGCACGCTCGGAAAAACCGATCGTATTCTCAGTCTATGTCGACGGTGAATCCGGAGACTCCGTGCTTGTTCAGGGTATCATCGACCTGATATATAAGACTGATGACGGTTATGTGATATTGGACTATAAGACGGACAGGCTCGAGGGCGAAAATCCCGGACAGCGTGCGGATGAGGCTCTTGCAAGACATGCTTTTCAGCTCGACAGTTATGCTGCGGCATGCGAAGAAGACGGAATAAAGGTCGCACATAAGTATCTGTACCTGGTGCGCTATAGAGAGTTCGTGGAAGTATAAACGGTAGGGAAGGTTACCTGTTGTCAGGTTTCTTTTTCTTGCCTGCGTCGCGTTTCCTGATGGCGCGGAAGAAGTCCAGCATCATCCTGGAACATTCTTTTTCCATGATGCCGCCTTCAAATTCGACCTTGTGGTTGTGTCCGTGTGAGACCTCGAAAATGTCATTGCATGAGACGACAGCGCCGCTCTTTGGTTCGTAAGCACCGAAATAGACCTTGCGGATCCTGGACTGGATGATTGCTCCGGAGCACATGGTGCACGGCTCTAACGTGACATACATGTCAAAGTCTTCGAGCCTCCAGTCTCCCAGCTTTTTACAGGCTCTGTCGATCGCTATCACTTCGGCGTGAGCGAGTGCGTTTCCCCTCGTAAGGCGGAGGTTGTGGGATCTGGTAAATATCTTGCCGTCCTTTACGAGAACGCAGCCGATTGGACATTCGCCAAGATCCAAAGCTTTCTCGGCTTCTTTTATGGCTTCGAGCATAAACCTCTCTGTATCGTTCGAGGGTTTAAAGTCAGGATAAAGTCTGGATCTGCGGCTCGGCAATGGAGAAACCTCTCTGTTCATCGGTGTCAGAACTGATAATACAGACGGGGAGACGGAGGTGTCAAGGGACTTGTAAACTGTGCTTGACGTGCTACCATTAGCATATTATAATTTACGATTGCTATAAGTATAACTATGCCTAAGCAAAGGGAATGCCGTATTTACGGCCAGTTTACACCTTTATCCCTGTATCCGCATACGGGCGCGTTTGCTTAAAGAGCATACTTCAAGACAAAGGATGATTATTAATGGCAACTAAACAAGGTATGTGCAGAAACTGCGGTTCTCTCGTTATGTTTGATGACAGAGATGAACTCTGTGAGTGCGTTTTCTGCAATTGTGTTTTCCCTTCAAAAGAGGCAGCAGAGCTTCTTGCAAATCCGGACGGACATGAATTCAAGAACGAGAAATTCGAGAAGCAGGAGGGTTCCAAGCATTATTATTCGAACCCCGTAATGCCTGACGTGGTTGAGAAGGCGGTTCAGAGGGACAAAGTTTCAAAGCCCCTGTCAGACAGCACCAAACTCAAGGCAAATGAATTCGAGATCTCGCCTAACGATGTCAAGGCTCCCAAAAAACTTGTTATCGGCATGGCAGCAGGTTCCGTAGCTCTGGTTGCGATCATACTCGCAATTGCCATTCCGCTGTTTATCACGAGAAAGTCTCTTACCGACTCTATCACAGCTGATATAAATACCATTTTCGACACTCCGGCTTCAGATTCTGCTGAATCATACAGACAGTTCAACATATACGGCCTGAGCTGCCAGTACATAAAGGTCGGTACTTCAGAAGATATCACTGATGATGAAGCCAAGGCACTTTATTCGAATTACACCAAGCTCCGTGCAGAGAAGCGCGGAAATGATTCGGGTGACGTTGAGATGAGCATCTATACTCCCGATACGATCTTCTTAGTCACAAAAGACGGTCTTACCAAGGATGTTCAGCAGGCAGTTGAGATCATTGAACCGACAGAAACGAGCAAGTGATCTCTTGGGCCGCAACACGCGGCATTTAGTTAGCAGACAGTATTACATTCGAAGATTTACGAGGTGATCTATCAGATGACAGAATTTGAGAAAGCGATGGCGCACGCTAAAAAATTCGCAGAAAAGAACGATAATCAGATTACGGAGACAGAGTTCGAGACTCTTACCGAATCATTCAAGATCGAACCCGATGAGCTCATCAATCTCAGAGCAGAGCTCGAGAATGCCGGCGTGAAGATCAGCGATCCTGACCTTGATGCGGATGACGGCGATCTTGATACTGACGGTGAGGATGCCAATGTTGTCGATGACTCGGTCAAGATGTATCTCAAGGAGATCGGTAAGATAGAACTCCTTGATGCAGAGCAGGAGAAGGATATCGCCCAGAGAATGGCAAAGGGTGACGAGGAAGCAAAAGAGCTTCTTATCAACTCCAATCTGAGACTCGTTGTTTCCATCGCAAAAAAATACATGAACCGTGGTCTTTCCCTCCTCGATCTCATCCAGGAAGGAAACATCGGTCTTATCAAGGCAGTCGACAAGTTCGACTACACGAAGGGATTTAAGTTCTCTACATATGCCACATGGTGGATCCGTCAGGCTATCACAAGAGCCATCGCCGACCAGGCAAGGACTATCAGGATCCCCGTTCATATGGTAGAGACCATCAACAAACTCACAAGAGTACAGCGTCAGCTCGTTCAGGATCTCGGAAGAGAACCTTCAACAACGGAACTTGCTGAGGCAATGGGCATGGATGAGGCAAAGATCAGAGAGATCCAGAAGATCTCGCAGGATCCCATTTCCATCGACAAGCCTGTCGGTGAGGAAGAGGACAGTCATCTGGTAGACTTCATCTCCAACGACGAGCTCGCAGCACCCGAAGAGGAAGTTGCGAGGATCCTTCTCAAGGAAGATCTCATCCAGGCTCTTAACGGACTGACAGACAGGGAAAGAAGAGTTATCGAATTGAGATTCGGTCTCAAGGACGGCGTGCCCATGACACTGGAGCAGGTCGGCAAGAAACTCGGAGTTACACGTGAGCGTATCAGACAGATCGAGGCAAAAGCGATCCGCAAGCTCAACAGATCACCTAAGTCAAAGAAGCTCGAAGGTTATTCCGACTGATAAGTCAGGTGCTTTGATATCCTACCGTAACGGGAACAGATAAAGTGTCAGACCGCAGGCGATATTCATTTTACAGAGGATTATTTACAGGGGACGTTTTGAATTTTTCGAAACGTTCCCCTTTTGTCAAGGAGATCATGTTCGAGAGGATATATCCCGCGAAGATAATCCTTCCCATGAAGATGCACTCCGGCGTTCCCGCGGTTCCTTCCGTAAAAAAGGGTGATTATGTCAGGATCGGTCAGTGTGTGGGGATCCCGGCTAAGGGGACATTCTCCGTGCCTGTGCACAGCGGCATCTCCGGATATGTAACAGACATTTCCGAGATAACACTTCCGAACGGAATAATCACTCCTGCCGTTACCATTGTTAATGACATGAAGAGGACAAGGCTCGATTCTGTCAAGCCGAGATCCGGATTCAAACTCTCCGCGAGTGAAGCTATCGGAATAATCAGAGACGCGGGAATATGCGGAATGGGCGGTGAGGGCATACCCACTGCCGCAAAACTGAAAAGGGCAAAGACGGAAGTCGTTAAGGATTTCCTGGTCAACTGCCTTCAGAGCGAACCCTATTCGACATCGGATCTTGTCGCGATAACGGAATATCCCGACTATGTGGTTTTGGGTTCCTGTGCCTGTGCCAGAGCTGTAGGCGCGTCAAGATGTGTTTTCCTTATTTCCGAGAACAGAAAAGAACAGCGTCAGGCGATCGCGAATTCCATAGATAAGATAAGGAACGATTTCAAGGATCTTGAGTTTGACATAAAACTTTTCCGTGAGCGTTTTCCTCAGGGTTATTACAGGCTTGTCGCAAGAGCTCTTTACGGAAAGAACCTGGTACCGGGTGAGACTTTGGAGAAGACCTGCAGCGCGGTTCTCTTCAACTGTTCAACGATGCTTGCCTGCTGGGAGGCATTATCTGACAACATCCCGATGATGAGCAGGATAGTATCTGTATCCGGAGATGCGTCCGGAGGACATAACATGCTTGTGCCGGTAGGAACTCCCGTATCTGAACTTCTTACCAATGCCCAGGACATAAAGAACGGAAGCGACAGGATCGTTTGGGGCAATTGCCTGACGGGTATCGAGATAACTGATCCCGAGAATACTCCCGTGGTCAAGACAACCTCTGTAATATCCGTCGTAAGACGGGCCGAAGTTCCGAGAACACCATGCATTCATTGCGGTCTCTGCTCGGAGTGCTGCCCGATGAACCTTTCTCCGAATACGATATATGAGATGCTGAACCAGGGATTGAAGCAGAAGGCAGCCGAAGAGGGTGCCAGAGACTGCATCGCCTGCGGTTCATGTTCCTACGTTTGCCCGGCGGGGATCAATCTCACTACCGCCATCGCGAGTTTTGCGGGCGAGGGAAGGATCATTGAGATCAATTCTCTCCTCGATAACAGCGGTGCATCTGATAAGGAACTTGAGGCTGCGTCTTTTGTCGGCGAAGCTTCTCTCCTCGAAGAGTACCCTGACAGAGATAAGAAGAGCCGGGCGTCCTCGCCTGATTCGATCACTCTGCCTTTTGAGAAGGATAAGGAAGTATGAGCAAAGACAAGAAACAGCTTGCTCCATTCATTCATACGGAGAAGAATGCTCCGTACATCTACATGACGCTCCTTGCGTCACTTATCCCGTGTGCAGTATGCGGCATCTACTATTATGGGCTGAGGGCGGCGGTGCTGATACTGTTCTGCATGCTTGCTTTCGTTATGTCTGACAACCTTTGCGCGAGAGTCACCGGAAGAAGATCGGGCGGTGATTATTTCGATTTCAGTTCGCTTGTGGAGGGTCTGCTCCTTGCGCTGATGCTGCCGCCTGACACAACGCTCATAATAGCTCTCATAGCCGTGCTGTTTGCTTCAGTGATCACCAAGCAGGTTTTCGGAGGCGCGGGAAGCAACCTCATAAATCCCGCCTGCGCAGGAAGACTGTTCATCGAACTTGTATTCCCGTCGGGCGTCCAGGGCTTTTCTTACGGAGAAGATAATTCGAGATTTGCTCTGATGAGTCTGGTATTCCAGGGTGAACCGGTACGCCTTCCCGACTATTCGGGATTCTCGTTTTTGGAACTGATAAGCGGCAATTATCCCGGGCTTATCGGAACGGCTTGTTTTATCTGCATAATGATAGGAGGCTTGTTCCTTACACTCAAGGGTACCATGAGATTATATTCTCCTATTTCTTATATCCTTACGCTGATGCTCCTTTACCCGATGTCCATGCTGGTCGGGACGGGGACGTTCAGTTTTGACGGCATGATCGTATATCTGCTGTCATCGGGTGTTTTCTTTATCGCCGTATTTCTTCTCGGCGATCTTACCACTATGCCATCGAGGTTTGCGGCCGGAGTTTTTGCAGGCGTGGTATGCGGATTGCTGACCATGGTAACCAAGCCTTTCCTAAGTCCCATGGTATCTATGCTGTCTCCTGTGCTTGCGGTCAATTTCCTTTCATTTGTGCTCGATTTCTTCTCTAAGACGCTTTCCAGGAGAAAGATCCGTTCGAGGGAGGTGGATCTCTCATGATGACGCATTCCCAGCTCAAGCAGTTCATTACTGAAGCGATACTTCTTTTTATCCTCGGTGCGGCAATAGTCATCGGAGGACATCTCCTGTCGTCTAATAACGCCATGAGACGCATACAGAACGAATACCATTCAAGATTTGAGGAAGTTCTGGACTGTTCCTCTTATGAGAAGGTCAAGAGCAAGGCGCTGAATGATTTTCCTGAGATAAACGGCGTTTATATAGGATACGATCAGGCGGGCATACCACAGGGATATGTTGTCGATCTGACTGTCAAATCTCCAGGTGAGCAGGATCTCGGCATACTTGTTTCTTTGGATTATGAGAGTACGAGAGTCACAGGTCTTGCTTTGGATAATTCCGAGATCGAAGATGCTTATTACATCGGCGAAGATGCGATGGAACTTATAAAGGAAAAGGTGATAGGAAGACAGATACCTATCACCTTTGAAACGGAAGATTATTCTGAAGATGACGATAACTCCGAGAACTATACCGTGGAAGGCTTAAATGACGGTGTCTACTATGCCCAGCGACTTTTCGATGACAGGAGCCGTTATATCGATTATGTCGAAATGGAGATCGAGAACGGCGTCATCACCAGGGTTAACTGGGATGCGTTCAGTACGGATAAGACCAATCAGGACAGGAGCGAGGCTTCGCTTAAAGGTGCCTATATTATCTCCGGTCTCGATTGGGCGACGCAGTCTTACAATCTTTGCCACGCGCTGCTCGAATGCCAGGAGCCTGACCGTCTGGCAATGAAGTCTGACGGTACCACGGACATCGTGGAAGGCGTTACGTGCGATATCAGGCCTTTTGTCGACCTGTCAAAGGAATGCATCGCAAACTCGAAGGCAGGCTATGGAAAAGAAGAGTACATGGCTGATCTGAATGCGATACTGCTTTATGTTTTCGGCGAAGGCAAGGAAGATGAAGCTGCCAAATACATTAACGAGAAGGGAAATGTCGTCTTTTCCTTCGAAAAGACCCCGGAACTCTATACGATCTATAACGATGATAACGTGGCTGTCGGCTATATGCCTGTAAGGCAGATAGAAGCGACGATAAACGGAACCTGGAGCGGGGAGACGCTGAAACCGGAGGCAACACCTGCAGTTCAGGACGGCGACGGAAACAACAATACGCCGGATTACGATTCCACGGAGGACGGTCTTACGCCAGGCGGACTTACGGAGAATCAGATCATAACCGACAGTATGGATGATCTGCCGATG
The DNA here is from genome assembly GCA_947167045.1 of uncultured Clostridia bacterium. GTDB lineage: Bacteria > Bacillota > Clostridia > Saccharofermentanales > Saccharofermentanaceae > Saccharofermentans. The sequence continues at coordinate 1,350 of CAMVGO010000032.1, read as the reverse complement.
TCCGAGATGGCATCGTTCATCGCTCCCGTGCCTGATTACTACGATGAGACCAGGACCGTTATCAAGGCATGCAACACCTGCTACAAATTCCTGAAGGAATATCTGAACTGGAAGGTTAACTGATGGGACTGTTTACCGAGAAATACAATTCACCGTTCGATAACGAACAGTCCAGAAGGAAGATCGACGATAAAGTATCGGCGATCCACATCAGGCCGGCCAAATACCTGACAACGAGAAGTTCTTTATTCCTTGGCTATACGATATTGTCGCTCTGTCTGGAATTCATGATATCGGGCAATCTCATATGGTGGCCTGTCGCATGTTCTTTCATCTGTCTGCTGCTATGGTCCCTGACACTGAGATTTTTCATGCCGCGAAATCTTTCAGTCATCTCGTTTGCGTTCATTATGGCGCTGTTTATCGCTGCCTGTGAATTCTCATACAGGCTCGGCCTGTGTACGCCTTATGCCGCCGCGGGATTCGTTCCCATGGCTATAGGCATCATGTCGCTTGCGAGATTCAAGGATGACGATAATGACAAGTTCACAAAACCTGCATTCGGAAAGGAAGTTCTTTTCCCGTATCTTATAGCACTTATAAGCTCGGTATTCGGAACACTGATATCCTACATCTTTGAAAAGAGATATGTTTTTGTCTCACTTTTGGCTTCTGTCATGTTCATTATCCTGATGAGCTGGGCTATATCAAGGGTAACGGGTATCCCCAGGAGCGCCACATCCAAGAAACTTACTGAGTTCTGGGACATACCTGTTGCGGACATCGCCGCTTTAAGGCGGTTCCTGTGCGCCAGGGGAGAGTTTGCACTGGTCTGCATTTGCTGCGCCGCAGCGCTCTATGCCTTGAGTTTATTTACCGATCAGGATCTTTTCAGGATAACGGCACTTCCCGTTTGCGAGGTGACTGCACTGCTCCTGGGTTCTCTTGCCGTTTATGCCGCCAAGCATAATTTCAGGAGCTCGATATTCGGTCTGAGGTACTTTATCAGCGAAGTTTCCGTAGCTTCGGCTTTTATCTCGCTTATTTTCCTGGTAAACCCTGGCATCCCCAGGATCGACCATCTGCTCGTGACTTTGGTATTCATAATTGCGACGGATATAGTAATGACGGGCCTTTTGTCCGTTATCAGAAGGCGACTGATATTCGTTTCGAAGTCCAGATATATCGACGGACTGCCGTTTTACCTGATCCTGATATCACTTGTTGTCATGCTTGCGGAAACTTGTCTTTATAGTCTGCCGGGTTTGTGATATAATCTCTGAGTTTCAGTAATCGATTGTGTAGCTCAGCTGGATAGAGCGACCGCCTCCTAAGCGGTAGGCCAGCGGT
>CAMVGO010000031.1 GCA_947167045.1 uncultured Clostridia bacterium | reverse complement strand
GCCCCGATTTCGATACCTTTGTTTTTCGCAAGATATCGTAAATGAAGATTTTTTCAGAAAAACGATATCTCGGCTCTCAGACAGATATCGTTTTTGAATACTTTTCCCCAAAAACGATATCTCAGAGCTGAAATTATCCAATTGGGAAGTTTTTCGCCAGTCTTTGGGATAAAAATTGAGCGCGGAATTATCCCGCTGTGCCATTTTTCGAGACTTTACCCAAACATAAAAAACACTCACTTGGGTAAACCTGCCGCGATCAGAAGCAAACTATAACTCCGAAGAACCACTTTTCACTTCAAATTCCCGGCAGATCGCCGTTTCCCCTACCCTCGTTCATCCAAAACTTTCTGAACTCTGTCCTGAGCGATCTTGATAACCTGATCAAGGCTCTTCTGGCCTGAGAAATAAGCAGGCATTTCTTCTACAAGAACTTTATTGATGTCAGCATCTTCGGTCGTTGCAGAAGAAGAGTTAATTATCGTATTCTCGAGAACGTCAATGTGCTCTGATGTGTACTTGACCCTGTTTTCGGGGGTGTCTGCGAAATAACCTCCGAAAAGACCGCTGATAGTGGTTTTGTTATAGTATTCTATCGCCGCCTCTCCGGTCGATCTGAAGTACTCGCGGTTCAGGACAAAGCTGCCGTTCAATGAATATTCTTTCTGGAATTCATCAGACACGAGCAGTTTTACGAAGTCTGCACATGCATCAACATCGTATGCCTGTACAGATACGGCAATCGAAGAAGAAACAACTGTCACAGGTCCGCGGCCATCCGGGGAAGGCAGTCCGAGTATGGAATTGCCGGATTCGAGCTGCTGCAAAGTAATGAGATAATCTGCAAAATTGCTGCATGTGGTATATATGGCAGGTACGGTAAATGCAAACATTCCGGCACCGTATGAATTGGCGTATGAACCGCCTCCCTCATCCCAGGATATTGAATTTTCAGGGACGTTGTTCTTTACAAATTCTGCAATCGCTGCAAATTCAGGTCCCGAGAAATCCGCTTTGCCGTTCTTGATATACTCATTTCTTGAAGCGTTAAACAGACATGCAAAATAGTACGGCTGTCCGTGCGGTATAACGTCATTTCCGTTAAGGGGACCTCTCAGGAAATCAACATATTCATCTGTTGTAAAACCGAAACCAGATGCACCTGCATATGCACCGTCAGTGAAGATTCCGCTGATGCCGAAGCATAATGGAAGGTTATATAATTTCCCGTCAACTTTTGCATTATCGGCAATGTCAGTGAAGTATTTGTCAGGATCAAGATCTGCAACATAAGGCGAAAGATCGATAAGATAGCTGCTGTTATTAAGCTGATCTATACGGCTTATGTCAAGGAACATATCCGGTCCGTCTCCGCTCAGTATGTCCATAGACAGCTTATTTGATATGGCAGCATTCCGTTCGTTATCCAATCTGGAAAGCTCATCATCGCTGTTTACGTCGTTGAGATTATTAGAGCCGCTGCTGTAACGGTCTGTGACTTCGATGAAATACTTGTCATTTGTCTCGTTGTATTTCGTCAGCGCATCACACATGGCCTCATCCAAATAACCGCTTGGCGAGTAGAGTTCAAGGATCCTCTTGCCTGCATGAGGATTTTTGCCGGCCTTGGTAAACATAATGATCTCAAACCCTGATGCACTCCAGTCATTGAAGCTTGCAAAAGGTGTCGGCTCGTATTTTTCGCCGTAAAGGATGAACGAATCTTCACTGATCTGACCAAGACTGTAATTTGCAAGAGAATTTCTGTTTACCGAACACCAGCTGTAGTTGAAGATCTCTTCTTTAGTCTTATTCTTAATATCGATCTTGGATATCCCCGTCGGTGTAGAAGAATAGATATTTCCGTCTGAACCGCCGGTCATGTTGGAGATGGAATAAGAATCAAGCCAGTCGAATTCTTTCGGATTCAGCTTCTTTAGTTTTCCGCTCTTCAGATCCAGTTCAAGATAGTCGTAACCGATATCAGCACCCAGGAAAACAATGGCTTTGTCTTCACCTTTGGGAATAATATTGTCAACAGAATAGATAGTTGTATTTCCGTCTTCGATCTTGATCTTTTTTTCATTTCCTGCAGAATCTGTCACATAGAGATATCCTTCCGGAGGATCCGTATTCCAGTTCATCGATACCTGTATCTGATAGTCGCCGATACCAAACACTTGTGATGCCTGCTTATAAGACTCTTCATTGGTGACATTGAGGATTTCGCCGGTAAGAGGATCTATCGTATATTCTTTGATGACCTGCAGATTTGTTGCTGTATCAAATGAACTGGCGTCGACTACGATATTGCCGTTAAGATAGATAATACCTTCCGGGAATTCCCCGTCTTCGAAAAAATGGAGAAGATCGATGATGTTTTTGGTCTCGCCGCTTTTCTTATTGACGACAACAACATTTGAGATAAGCAGTTTAAGATAGGATTCATATTCCCAGTCGTAATCTTCCGGATACTCATAATTGCCCTGTGTGAGAAAAATATAATTGTCCTCATCTGCGCCTGCAAGTTGGGAGTGTATAGACTGCGTTTTTCTGTCAGGATCCACGCCGGTGTCGATCAGATATGTCTTTGTTTCAAACCACGGCATATCTTCTTCGATCAGTTTGCCGCTGTGACTGCTTTCCGTTTTTTCTTCCTTGCTGCACGATGCAATCGAAAACATAAACGATGCGGCAAGTACGGCAGCAGCCGTCTTGCGCAATAAATGGCTTTCCTTTTTCATTGTTTTATCTTTCACTTTTCTGATTCCTATTTCCCTGATCGTATTACTGTCTGATGAACTTTTTATCCCCTTCATATTCATCACTGACAAAACGCTCAACAGTCATGTGGAGGTCGTATTTTTCGCGAAGTTCGGCAAGCTGCTTCATCATAGGAGATGCATGATGCTCATCTATGGCAGCCTGGTCGACCCATGAGTCAATCAGCAGCACTGTCTCAGGATCATCAAGTGGAACAAAATACTGATATCTCAGATTGCCTTTTTCGCTGCGGATGTTATCTGCTATTCCGGATTGCTCCATTTCCCGGGCAAATGCTCTTGCGCTTCCGTTCTGACCTTTGTAGTACAAATTAACTGTAATCATATTTCATCCTTTAGATCATTCTTCCAATACCAGCCACTGATTCATTCCGGCACCCGCGTCTTCATTCGGGCGTTCCACGAATCCGAGCTTAGCATAAAAGGGTTCCTTCCCCTTGGCGGAATTAAGATTGAGATTCACCATATAGCCGGGCTTCATGTCATCCTTGATCCTTTTGATGACAGCCTCAACCAGTTTTCTCCCTATTCCCTGCCCCTGATACTCCGGAGCAACGATTACATCTGACAGAAAAGCCACATATCCGCCGTCCCAGGACAATCTTACAACGCCTATGGCTTTTTCATCATCTCTGACACAAAGAACCATGTAGGCGTTCTCCACACAATTTCTTGCTTCCTCGAGCGGGAAAAGCCTCCATCCGACCAATTTGCGTAATTCAAGGTATTCTTCTGGAGAAATGTAATCCTCGTATCTGATCATCTATTATCCACATCCTTTTTCGGAATTTCTTCTATAATATCATTAACGTATAAAATTGCCCCCGTTTAACCCCTGGAAAACCAAGGCCAGGTGTGGCATTTTTCAAGGAATTATTCATCGCTTATCTTCGGGAATCGGCCATAATATATGCTGATTGAACATGAAGAAAGAGCCTTCCGGCAGACAGTTTATGAACTGCCCGAAAATGGCCTGGTCCCCAAATCAGTCCTGATTTGAATCAGCACTGATTCCAAAACGCCATATTCCCTTGTTCTGATTTTGTGCTGATATGCCTCTGTTTCTGTGCTAAAAACGGTCTGATTTAGCACAAAAATAGAACAGCGCTGTGTCCATGCGTATGATTGCGAATTCCGTGCAGTATTTTGCGTTTTTAAATTTGGTTGTAAATACGCTATCATATACGGAATTCAGGATACTGAACCCCGGCTTACGGAAGAACTGAAAACACTTATAAGGAAGTGAATATAAACATGGAGATTTATACGAAGAATTCGTATGTAACAGGCAGCATGTGTGACGGCAAACTTAAGCTGTCGGTGCTTGCCGCAGATGAGATCGTCGAGAATGCGGTAACCGAATTAATGGGCGATCTCGGTATCGACGGGATCGTGGCGATGGAAAAATACAAAGCCATGTGGCTTATCGCCAAGAACAATATCTGTTTTATCAAACGCCCTAAATGGCGTGAAGAATTCACGGTGAAATGCTATATATCAAAACATTCCGTCGTAAAGCTTAACCTTGATACGATCGTTGAGTCCAAAACAGGTGAAATGTTTTTAAAAGCAAGGACCGAGCTGGCCGCTGTCGACCTTGAGACAGGAAAGATTCGCAAGGCTGAGACTGTCGGATTTGATCCATCAATGGAGAATCCGGTGCAGACTGAAGGTCTTGATTTCTCGCGCTTCCCCAAAGCATGCGGCGGCATTATGGAGTCAGTCACAGTGCGTTCCACCAGCCTTGATTACTGCTACCATACAAACAACATCGAGTACGTGAGGTTCATGCTTAATACTTATCCTGTCGAACATTTTAAAAGCCACGAGCCTGCTCAGCTTGAGATCCATTATGCCAGCCAGTCTTTTGAAGGCGAGGAGCTCAGTATCATAAAGGAGCCTGATGACAGCGGAGATCAGTTCCATATCCTCCGTGACAGTCAGGAAATCACCTCGTGCAAGATCAGTTGGGTGTAAATGAGTGAGATGATTATATTTAAGAGGAATTAACTAAGTATGCAAAAAGCACTTTTCGTATGTCACGGCACTCTGCTGACTTAAAAACAATGTCCTTTATTTTAGGGCTTTTGAGGGTGTTTTCTTGATTTTTTGACCCTCGTTTGACCCCAGGAAAAACAAAGGCCCGGTGTGGTAAATTTCAAGCATTTATTCGCAACAAAACGTATTTAAGATTTTGCAGAACAAAGGATTATCTCTAAGTTCTACTTTAAGATTTTATTGACATTGGTAAAATCTTAAAGTAGAATCATCTTGAACTCAAAGCACCGGAGTTATCAACATGGTAATAAGGGAACACTATCTAAAGCAGATCCGGCCATTTTACGATAGTGATCTGATCAAGATCATTACCGGAATAAGAAGGTGCGGAAAGTCTGTCATCCTGGAACAGGTTCAGGATGAGATAAAAGCGGCAGGTAAGCCTTGCCTCTTTCTTGACTTTGATCTTAAGCCGACAAGAAACCTGATTCCTGATGCTGATTCACTTATCGACTATGTCGGTAAGTGTATAAAAAAAGAAAAACTTTATGTGTTCCTTGACGAGATACAGAATGTTAAAGAATGGAATGAAGCTTGCCGTACTTTGAGATTGAAGAATTGCTCGGTCTTCATATCGGGCAGCAATTCCAAACTTCTATCCAAAGAGTTCACCAAGGAACTTTCCGGCCGATATATATCGTTCCGGATAAGACCTTTCGTATATAAAGAAATCCTGGAATATGCAAAACAGAATGGTAAAGATTACAGCATAACTGATTATCTTGTCTGGGGCGGCTTCCCTGCAGCTCTAGCGCAGGATGATGTTGCAGCAAAAAAACGCTATCTCACCGATCTGAACGATACGATCGTATATAACGATCTTGAGAATCGCTATAAGATACGCAAAACGGAAGAGTTTGAAAGAATAGTAGATTATATATTGGTATCCAACGCGCGTATCTTCAGCGCAAAGTCAATATCGGATTACATGAAAGGAAACAACATATCCGTATCTGTTCCGACCATAATTAAGTATCTTGGATATCTTAGGGAAGCATATGTTATTGCGGACATAGCTCTTTACTCTCCAAAAGCCAAGTCCAAGTTGAATTATTATTTCAAGCTTTATGATGAAGATGTTTCTATGAACAGTATCAGGGTATCCGGGACAAGATACGATCTTACGCACAATCTGGAGAATATCGTTCTTAATGAATTGCTGTTCATGGGTTACGAAGTAACTGTATACAATAATAAAGGAAGAGAAATAGACTTCAAGGCTGAAAAAGACAGCAAGACTTATCTGATACAGGTCGCTTATTCTGTTGCCGAAGACAAGGCGTATGAACGTGAATTCTCAGCTTTTTCGAACATTGATAACTCAGTAAAGAAGATCATCATAACAAATGATGATATAGACTATTCTACCAGCACGGTATATCACTATAAACTTAAAGATTTCTTAATGATGGATGAGTTATAAGCTGAGAATTGAAAGGCAAATTATAAGTATGATAAAAGTACTGTTCGTATGTCACGGCAGGATAGATGTCAGCGTAGATATACTTTGTAATAGCACGATAAGCCACGATACGGTTTGAGTTTTACTACAGTTTTACTACAAATGACGCCCGGTATGATTGACCGCGGTCCCGGAGAATACTCTGGGATCGTTTATATCTTTTTAGACTTCTTGGATTGTTAACTTCATGATTTACCTAACTATCCACTGTGGATTGTTTTTAGGACCCTTCCTTTCAAGTAGTTCCATATCCTGTAATTTACCAACAATCTTTTTAACACCTCCAAGACTCAAAGAGCATGAATCAGCTACAGCCTGCAGTGAAGAGTACGGGTTATCTGCAAGGTAATGTAAAACATTTCGTTGGTTATCTGTAAGGATGTCTATAATCTTTTTTTTCGCTTGTCTTGCAAGAACATAATCCGGAACATATCCATAAGGAATCGTTACTTTAAGAATACCGTCATTGAAAGAAAACGCCTCTCTGCCATAATGATCAACAATTCTCGGAATTCCATGTCCACTTTGCTCAGTAAAATCGCATGTAATAAATATATTAAACAACCTGTTATTTACGGGTTTGCTCGTTCCTGTGTAAAAACCCTCTTTACTAAGACCAAAGGGGAGACCGCCATATGAAACCACTTCTATGCGATCATCATACATGTATACTGACGGAGGAATGTTTTCCGTCCATGTAGTATGAACGCAGGCATTTATCCAAGCCTCACGAAAAGACTGATAATCGAAAAGCGGGGTTTCCAATCTCGTTCCTGCATCAGCATCGATCTTCTTAGGTTTATTGATTAATTTAAAATAATCCAATACTTCCTTAACAGTAAGGATCAGACTTTGATTATCGTAAGTCAGGCGCTGATCAAAAGTATTCTTGTCTGTTCCTTTAAAACGCATCACCTTGATAATCATCTCATTCTGATCAGACAGCAAATAAGCCATACGATTGTACTTGCCTTCTTTATTGACCATCCCGAAACTATTCAGGAATGCTTTTGTTCCTGATGCATGTACACCCAAATTGTTAAGAAATGAAACCATCCCTTTGAATGTCAGCTCCTGATTGTCTGATGATATCTGCATAAGAATATCAGTAGCTCCGGACACCAGCATCCTGCGCAATAAATCACTGCCTATTTGCTCGTCTGCAGCTGCCGTTCTCAGGTAATATCTACCGTCACATGAATAAGGAATATCCGATCCGGCCGCATGAACACGTATATAAGACCTGCCTTCCTCATCATGCAGTTCATCTATATCCAGCACAATTCTTGGTTCAATTAATTCTGCTGTTCTGCTTCTGATATCGAGCAGTGTGCGTTTCCCGACATTTATTCCTTTGACTGTACCGTCATCATCCACGCCAAAGTATACAGTTCCCTCAAAACCTCTATTCAACATAGCCGACAGGGATTTTAACCCTTTATCCAGCTGACCCGTTCCGAGCTTAAACTCCTGCTTTTCATTTTCTATTCCAAGATTCATATTGAACCCTCCTTATGGCAAAGTCTACCATAAAGACCCCGCTAAGTCTACTTTCTAAGTCTACTTTGGTGTAGACTTAGATTGAAACCGATCATTAATGTACTTTACGATTGGAAGCATAATTTCCTTTTTCTGTACTAATGGCTTCCACTATATCGCTTCTCCAAATCATTTCATTTTACGAGCATTTTGGATGCAAGTTCGATAACTCCATCTTTGATCTTCATCACAAATCGTCCGCCTCCGAAAGTCGTAAAGGCAAAAGTCTCATCATCGATCACCTGACATCCCGTACAAAGATTATCCTTTGGTGCCGTATCTTTAATACTCCACAATCCTTCGATATACAGATTATTATCTTTGAAATTTCGGGCATTCGTCTCTTCTTCATCCCACTCCCAAACAAGAGACCATCCTCCCACTGCATATTCGTGTTTTGTTATCATTTGTCATTACACCCCAACAGCAAATAATTATGGCAAAAGTATAAAATCTCCGATTTACCTAAGTCAGTTATCCTGATAATTTACTGTTCCATTATACAATACGAGCCGGGATTACTCCTGGCTCGTATAATTCCGGAAATATATCACTCAAAGAAGGGATGCCGGAAATCTACATCAACCATTCTCTTTAAGATACTGCATAGCCCAGTTCAGCTCGTAATCCTCATTGTCACGGAAGATCTTCATTGCCGCATCGTAATCTAAGGGAATTCGCACATCAACAGGGTTGCGGCTGACGCAGTCTTCGCGTGTATCAATGTTGGGATTACCATTGCCGTCAAGCACGGGACCGACAGGAAATCCTACATAGATATGTCCGCCCGTAAGAGCGCTGATACCGCCTGTCTCTTGGTTGCAGCCGTAAGAGTCTGTCAGTCCTGCAACTGTGACATTGGGCATCATGGAAAGATACAGCGTAGCTCCGTCGCCCGCACTGAGGCACCCGTAATTAGTAAGAACCAGAACCTTCAAGTCGGCAAATTCGCCGTCACCATGTATGCCATGTGTCGAAGTGGCCTTGTAGGTGCCGTTCTCACGAATACCTACTGCATAATGATTCATATCCTCTGTTGTAAAAAGGTCGCAGAGAGCATTGGCGATCTCGTCGTAACCGCCCTGATTATTACGGATATCTATGATGAGGTATTCCATTCCCTGTGCCTTGAGTCCGCGAAGTTTCTCACGGAACATCTCTCTTGCCTTTGCATGATTACCGGTCATGTATCCGATGAAGATATCGTAAAGACCATCGTCTGATGATTCAGCGGTAATCCTGAGATAGCCGCACTTGTCGTCCAGCATCTTCGTGCTGAAATTCTCAGCAAGAAGAGAATCGAATTCATCCTCAGCGCCAAGCTTTTCGAAGTGCCTGTATAATCTGAATGCTTCAAGCTGAGTGTGCGGATCGCCAAGATCTTTAAGTGTTACGGTCTGTTCTGTGCCATTATCATCAAGGAATGCTACATCGAGTGTGTCGCCTCCTACACCCGAGAGCACGATTGCCGCTATACGTTCGGCGTTTTCCTTTACGGACATACCGAGATTCGGAACTTCCTCCGCACAGGCCGTCAGAATATCCTTGCCGTTCCATTTTGTAATAACAGTACCGTCCTTAATGCCCAGCTTCTGTACATCAGCGGTAGTGCAGACAGCGATGACATCACCGTTATCAAGCTGGACCATGGCAAGACCATATTCACGGGGCTTATATGACACTGTATAAGATATGCATCCTTCGATCCTGGCTTTATCATCTGTTACGACATGAACATGACCATCGTGAAGCTCGCTGCAGAACATCATTACCGCATCAGTGAATTTCTCCTCATTCTGCTCCTGTTCCGCTTCGATCACCATAGGCATGTATTTATCTTCAAGCGCAGCAAAATTGATCTCTTTCCATTCTTTCAGAACATAGTGCTCGTCCATATCCTGTACCAATGAATGGAATGATTCGGTGTAGCTCTCTTTAGTATGATTGAAATAGTCCGGAGACATGCCGATATAGTAGAAACCCATTACACATGTCACAAGTCCTGCAAGCACCGCTGTGATCTTATATCCGATCTTGCGCTTTGCAAAAGGTATTGGCAGGAGCGCGAAAAGTGCGGTTACATAAAGCGGAAAGAACCCTACAACAAACAAGGGAAAGCCCACCAGATAAATAAACGCATGAACTGCGGCGATGACAGCCGGCAGAAAGCAAAGCCCGCGCCACAGGCGGATCTTCTTTTTATCGCCCTTCCACTTGTGGTGGAGAACTGCGAGCACGATCATAATGACAATGACGGCACCGAACCATATGAGCTGCTCTTTATTAGCTACAAAGATACGGTGCCAAAGTGTACCGAAAAAGGTATTCATATATTAATCCTCCGATTTCTTATTCATGGGTTAGACGGATGAAATTCAATTTCGTTACAAGAATTTTTTCTGATATGAGGCGGAGTCCTTAAAGCTTCGATAGCGGAGTGATGCGCAGAGTTTGAATAGTTAATTCTGCGAATAAAAGACCGGAGTGCCAAACATGCCGACCTTATGAGAGATGTCTTCGTGTTCGATCATCTCCGAATTATCGAAGATCGTATGAGCAGCATCGTATACATCCTGTGAATCAATGATCCACACCGTACCGAAGAGATTGTCGTGGCCGTCATTCGTCAGATACTCGTAAAATGCATTCGTCGCATCCTCATATTTCTTGTAATCGAGCTCATCCGGAGGCAGATAGATAACCAGTTCCACATCTCAGTTCTTGAGAATATAACCGGGACCCGCATCAGGTTTGATCGAATCGGGAATATCCCTAGTCACATAATTTACGAAAACCTTGCACGGACCGAAATACTCTTCCGCGGCCGCTGTCATATACGCGCTGTGTTATGATTCTTCCGAATAACACACAAAATAACGAGGGAATTGAATACGTATGCTAAAAGTACTATTCGTATGTCATGGAACTCTACATAGCTAAATGGCAGATGTACTGAAATCAATGGTTTTCGAGGCATTCAAAGGGTATTTTATACCGACTTTATACCGACGCTTCTGAACAAATTTTTTACCTAAATGATATATGCCGAAGCCCGATGCTGCACTAACCACAGGCAAACCTGACTATTCATAAACAAACCCCGAAATTATTGTTCCGGGGTCGAGTTCTTGGTTGGTTATATTCATGATATTCGTGATTAATCAAGCTGTTTACACATTACGATCGTTTTGCCGTCGTTCTTAAATTCGGAAAATCCGAGTTTTTTATATAAACTTCCGGCTCTTGTATTATCGTGATCCACATTCAGTATTAAATAAGAAAACCCCATATTTTTACTTGTTTGACAAGCATACCTTATCATTTCGCTTCCTATCCCTTGATTACGGTATTCTTCATTCACGGCCAGATATGATAAGTACATCGTTCTATTATCCATCGGACGCAAAGACATGCCTGCAATATATCTTTTATTCAAAATATAGGCATACATTATCCGGATATTGTTCTCAACCTCGAACTCTATTCTTTTTCTTTTCTCTATGTTTTTCTCGAAATCCCAAAATGAAAAACAATTCTGAATCTCGCTGCAATCTATCCGCTTTATACTATTACCTTCAATATTCATTTTGGCATTTCCCTGTATATATAACTGATAATTTACTGTTCTAATGCCCTCAGGTCAGACCTCTCATATTTGTTATGGCCATTAATTCTTCCTTGAGATAATAATATTCAAGGAACTCTTTTCTCTTCAATTTAATTGTTAATTCCGGTCTGTCTGACATTATCAGCTATCTCCCAAAAGCCATTCTGCGGCATCGATTATCTTTATTCCTTCGTGATGGTAAGCGGGCTGATAAGTCCTCGCTATTATCATCTTCTTGTATCCGTCAGCAATCTTTAGTAAGGGAGCGATTTCTCTTTCAAAAGTTTTCGGCTCTGTTATATCGTATGAAACCTGTATGTATGTCCTATCGCCTTGTTTCATTGCTACAAAGTCAACTTCTTTCCCGCCTGCTACGCCGACATATATCTCATAACCCCTTCTAATCAATTCCATTGCAACTATATTCTCAAGAACATGACCGTAGTCCATATTCTTTGTTCCCAATCTGGCATACTTAAAACTGTGATCAGACAGGTAATACTTATCTTCTGAGCGGAGGTATTTCTTTCCTTTAATGTCGTATCTTCTGACCCGGTAGAATGCAAATGCATTGCACAGATACTCAATATATTTACCGATCGTTTTATGATCGGCTGCTGTTTTACCTCCGGCAAGAGAATCTGTGATCGATCGGACAGAGATCTCACTTCCAATGTTGTCCATCATAAAATCGATCAGCATGTGAAGCAACGGTTCGTTGCGTATCTTGTACTTGTTTACTATATCTCTTATTACTAATGCATTGAGTACTTCTGTATTGATGTACCGGTACTTCTTATCAGTATCTTTATATAGATAGGAACCGGCCATTCCGCCTTCAGTAATGTATTTTGTCAGGCTGGCATTAACATTCTCTGAAGGAAAATACGTCACATATTCTTTAAATGAGAATGGAAGAATATGAACTTCGTATGTTCTTCCTACAAACAGAGTAGCAAGATCGCTGCTTTGAAGAAATGCATTAGATCCGGTTATATAAATATCATACTTCTCTTTGGCATGCAGACTGTTTACGGCTTTCTCGAAATGTTCACACATCTGTATTTCATCGATCAGAACATAGTTATTATCTTCGGCTGAATACTTGTCTTCCACATATGATTCAAGCATATGGAATTCGAGCAGCTCCTCGAATTCCGTAAGATTATAGTTGATATGAATAATATTAGCTGATGGATCAGATGCTGTTATAAGTTCCTTCAAAGCTTCCAATAACGTGGATTTTCCGGATCTTCTGATTCCGGTAATGATCTTGATATCAGGTGTATTGATCAACTCTGACAACTCATTAAGATAGGTATCGCGTAATATCAGTTTCATAAAACTATACCTCCTACAAAACCATATCACTTCTATTCCCCAAAATCAATAATTTTGCATTTTTGGGGAATAGAAGTGTCTGTGTTATGATTCTTCCGAATAACACACAAAATAACGAGGGAATTGAATACGTATGCTAAAAGTACTATTTGTTTGTCACGGCATTATTAGGCTGAAAAAACAAAGTCCTTTATTTCAGGGCTTTTGAGGGTATTTTTCTTGAATTTTGACCCTCGTTTGACCCCCAAGAAACCAAGGCCCAGTGTGGTAATTTTTTGAACTGTAAACATATTCCTTTATGCAAAAACATAACAACAGTATGATATTCGATTTTTCACTTTGCTTAGTCAATAATATTGCGATCTGGTATTCAAACCGCTTCTTAAATAAATTTACTCAGTTAAAGATTTGTGTTCTTCATAGCATGCAAAGGAATTCTATGCTGCTTCTGTTCGGGGAACAAAGTCTTCTCCATAAGACAAGCCGTATCCTTTTTCGAATACACAATCCTCCAAACCTATTATCTGTCTGTTAGATCCATACCAGGGAGAAGGAAGTCGTCCTGTAAAATCCGCATATCCGCAAAGGACATCTGAGACACCTTTTCCTTCAGAGCCGGGAAGATAACACATAACAACACTATCCCAAGTGTCATAATATGACTTTCCAAGGAAGAGATGTCTTCCGGCTACAATGCAAGTAACAACAGGTTTGCCAAGTGACTTAGCCTGATTAATTGCCCTCATATTATTTGTCAGACCGTTATTTCCGCTAAGACTAAGGTCCATAGAATCACCAAACCATTCGGCATATGAATCCTCACCGACACAGAGGATAATTACATCTGCTTCATCGAAGCGATCAGGATCCGTTATAACTTCGATACCATATTCATCAGCATTCTCTATAAATGCTTCTTTTATAGTAGTAACGCCTTCAATATCAGTTACAGGACTCTTATTCCATCCTAATGTCCAGCCGCCTACTTGAGCAGCACAATTATCAGCTGCAGGCCCCAATATCAAAACTTTTGTACCTTCCTTTATCGGCAGAGTGTTATTGTCATTTTTGAGAAGGACAAGGCTCTTTTCAACAAGCTGCTCGGCTACTGCCCGGGATTCTATTGAACCCACTTCACTGCTGATCGTTATGTTCTCACAAAACGGATCTTCGAATAGACCGGCATCTTTCTTAACTTTGATTATTCTTGTAACTGCATCATTCACACGCTCTTCTGTAATCTTCCCGTTCTCAACGCTGT
Source organism: uncultured Clostridia bacterium (assembly GCA_947167045.1). Classification (GTDB taxonomy): domain Bacteria; phylum Bacillota; class Clostridia; order Saccharofermentanales; family Saccharofermentanaceae; genus Saccharofermentans. Next base: position 15,712 of record CAMVGO010000031.1, on the reverse strand, counting down.
CTACGATTATTCTTCTGGCCTGCGCATATTTTTCTCCTTCCATGAGCATATCAATTCCGCTGTTAATTGCAGTTATGACCTGTTCTTCATAAGTACTCGGGGAAGTATACTGTATAGCCATACTATCGCTTACGACAAAACCTTTAAATCCCATCTCGTTCTTCAGCTTCCAAATGTACTCTCCGTTCTCATGCATCTTAATTCCGTTTAGTGAGGAATAACTGACCATTATGGTCTGGACACCGGCATCAATCTGGGCTTGATAAACTGAAAGGAGTTCATTGATTTCTTCTTCAGACAGCGATGCATTGCCCCTGTCTATCAGGCTCAAGTAACTGTATTCTTCATGATCACCCGTACCGAATAGCACATTACCGTCACCGAAAAAGTGTTTTGAACAGGCTATGACTCCGCCATCGACAAGCCCTCTCGTATACGCTGTAGAAAGTCTCTTTATATCATCAATATCTGAACTGTAGCATTCATAAGTCCTGCCCCATCTGGGATCTGCAGACTGAGCTACACAAGGATAAAGGTTCCACATCATATGACACTGCTTAGCTTCATTAGCAGTAATAAGGCCCATCTGATAAGCCAGTTCTTCATCATTTGCTGCACCTATACCAATATTTTGAGGGAAGTAAACTGCACCAACACAATAACCAACACCATGAACATCATCCTGAGCCAACAGGAAAGGTATTCCGGGTTCGGATTCTATAGCTGCCTTCTGATTATTATCAACGATCTTACTCCACTCTTCAGCAGTATGAACGCCCTCATCACCATAGATGCTTCCGTAACAATAATCCTGCATGCCTTGAATGCTCGAATTATAAAGTATCGGCTGTACCATCTGTGCCGCCTTTTGTTCCAGCGTTAATTCTGCAACGATTTCTTCAGGAGACATAGTCGCATATCTCTGGTATTTATAATCGTAGATATCTTCCGTAGTTTCTAAGGTCATATCAATTCCTGCCGGTCTGCATGCGGCTATGGGTAAGATCATAGAAATAACCAACAATAGAATTAGCGCTCTCTTCATAACATTTTCCCTTCCTGTGAAACAAATCCTTAAACATACTTCTCCATGCTTATGAAGGGATAATAACAAAGCTACTTGTATTCAATATGTTGGTAATATGTGTTTTATATGAAGAGAGGAAGAACAATCGTGGCTAAAACATCATTACCATCATTCTCGAGAGAAACAGAGCCATATGATATATTTAATACGTCATATGGGGCTCTATTTTATTGAAAAGGAGTTCCAAATAAATGAATAAAAGGAGAGATAAAAGAGGAAGAATCTTACACAGTGGCGAGTGTCAGCTTCCCGACGGACGTTACAGGTATAAATATACCGATTCCTTCGGGAAACGCAAGTATGTGTACAGCTTGAGACTTGACCATAATGACCCGATGCCCAAAGGGCATAAGAACGCTCCGGCGCTGAGAGATCTGGAGAAACAGATTCAGGCTGATTTGTTTGACCATATCCTATCGAATGGCGGTAACCTTACAGTTCTTGATCTCGTTGAGAAGTATATTTCGACCAAGATCAACGTTAGAGACTCCACCAAGACAGGATACAAGACAGTCATCAACATACTGAAAAGGGATCCCTTCGGCAGCAGGAGAATTGATACAGTGAGACTGTCTGATGCCAAGTGTTGGCTGATCAAGCTTCAACAGAAGGACGGCAGAGGCTACAGTTCCATTCAGAGTATCAGAGGCGTTCTGAGACCTGCTTTCCAGCTGGCAGTGGATGACGATCTTATCAGGAAGAATCCGTTCCGCTTCGAAGTTTGTGATGTCCTGGTCAATGACAGTGTCAGAAGAGATGCTATCAGCCATAAGGACGAGAAAAGGTTCTTAGAGTTCATCAAGAACGATCCTCACTTTTGCAGGTACTACGAAGGAGTCTATATTCTCTTCAAGACCGGAATGAGAATCTCAGAGTTCTGCGGACTGACAATAAGTGATATCGATTTTGAGAACCACAGAATAAACGTTGACCACCAGCTCTATAAGAGAGGCAGTAAAGGCTATAGTATTCTGCCGCCCAAGACAGAGGCCGGTAACAGAGTCTTACCGATGACACCCGATGTCGAGGAGTGCTTCAGAACGATAATAGCCAACCGCACCGCTCCAAAGAAGGAACCTATGGTTGACGGCAAGATGGGATTTCTGTACTTCGACAAAGACGGCAGTATCACGTATGCGCTTCATTGGGAACATTATTTCAAGCACATCAGGGAAAAGTATAACAGCATATACAAAGTCCCGTTGCCTTTGATCACGCCTCACGTCTGCAGACATACATACTGCTCAAATATGGCTAAGAACGGAATGAATCCCAAGACATTGCAGTACCTTATGGGACATTCCGACATCTCGGTAACCCTTAATACCTATACACATGTTAAGTATGAAGACGTTGCTGCTGAGGTCACAAAACTTGGTGCCGTGTAAGATCCTACAGGAAACAACCCGAAAAAGGCCGGGTACAAAACTTGATTTTTGTACCCGATTTTGTACCTTTTGGTACAAAGAAAAGCGGAAATAAGGCACGATAAGTGAAAATGCAACTTTCAAGACCTATGACCGCAAACCCAATAAATACGGGCATTTCACCTCGAATCGTGTTAAATCGTAATGGCAATAAAAGTACTATTCGTTTGTCACGGCAACATCTGCCGGTCCGTAATGTGTGAGTTCATGATGCGAGACATGCTCGAAAAGAAGGGCCTTTCGGACCGCGTGAGCGTGGCTTCCGCCGCGACTTCGAGGGAGGAACTCGGAAACGACATGTATCCGCCCGCAAAGAGGCAGCTCGACAAGATGCACGTGCCCTACACACGCCACAGCGCTAGGCAGATACGCCCCTCCGACTACGACGAATTCGACTATATCATCTGCATGGAGCAGTACAACATAAGAAACCTCAGAAGGATCATCCCGGACGACCCCGACGGCAAAGTCCATCTGCTGCTGGATTATACTTCCGACCCGAGGGACATTTCGGACCCCTGGTATACGGACAATTTCCAGAGAGCCTACGACGACATAAAGGAAGGATGCGAGGGCTTCATAGCCTATCTTCTGGCTGAAGTGCTGTGAAAAACCGGCCGGGCTGTCATTTCGAAGTCATTTCGAAGCTTCCTTGAAATCGGCAGCATCTGTGCTAATTATAATGCAGTGCTTTATAATCTTATTTACGGATGACGGCACTCCTTATCGGAAACTCAGATATCACGGCAAATGCTTCGGCTTACGAAAAGGGACGGATGACATGGCAAAAAAGAAAAACTACAAATACGTGATGACCGGTGAAGAGTTGGAGGTCCTGATGGCCGAATGGGGCGAGAGAACGACCTCTATCAGGCAAAGGCTCTTGAAAGAACTGAAAAAAGCCTCAAAAAAGAACCCCCGTGAAGGCGACGAAGAATTCAACAAACTCTCCGCCGAACAAGCGGAAAACGAGAAGCGCATCAAAGAACTCGAAGACCTCATAAAGAATGCCCACGTGGTTGACATTCCGGATGACGAGGAACTCTCAAAAACGGATAATCCGCACAAAAAGGCGCTTGCGGAAGACATCGATCAGGATGAGAAGGACGAAAAGGCTCTCTACATCCGCCAGATCGGCAGACTGATACTCCAGGTCGCCGCAAAAAAATCCCCGATCAAAGGCTTCGTTTCGTATGCGGATTACGAACCTGAACCGGAGGAGAAAAACCCCCTCCTCATCCCTTACAAAGACAGGCCGTACTATTGGGCTTACCGCGAGATGAAGCGTTATTTCGACAAGCCCAAGCACGTCAGTTTGGTGGGACTCGATGAATTGTCGTTCAACTCGAATTTCCACGCGTCTATATTCCACATCGACGACGAGAAAAAACCCGTCATCCTTCGCAAATACTGGAAAGACTCCAACTCGATCATGTTCAGGATAATAACGAATTACCACGAGCTGAACGTGGAACATCCGGAGATCCTCGGGTTTCTCGAGAGAAACGGTGTCGCGGAATACGAACTCGCATTGGCAAAACGCTCGAAGAATCCGGATGCTTCCGGAAAGCTCCACAACTACGAGCCTCTTTTCCCCTACAAACTTCCTGGAGAATAATACCGGCACATGTTACTCGTCTACTACCTCATCGCAGTCAATCTCACCGCATTCATCCTCTACGGCTATGACAAATCCATGGCCAGGATGGACCGCCGCCGCATACCCGAAAAGACACTCCTGTTCTGGGCATGGATAGGCGGCTCGATCGGTGCCTTCCTCGGCATGAGGCTTTTCCACCACAAGACATTAAAGCCGAAGTTCGCCATCCCCGTTCCGATCCTCACGGCGCTCGAGATTGCGATAATCATCTTCTCGCTTATTGGCAACTACCACCTTACTGTCACGGAATATGAGGCTTCATTAGGTCTCGAAAACGACATCACCGTGGTCCAGATATCAGACCTGCATAACCAGATCTTCGGGATCAACGAGTCGGCTCTCCTGAGCAAGATCAAGAAGCAGAACCCCGACATGATCGTCATTACGGGCGACATCGTTGACAAGACGCATCCCTCTTACAGCATCGCGCTCTCTTTCGTAAAAGGCGCCGTAAAGATCTGCCCCGTCTACTATGTCACGGGCAATCACGAGGCCTGGATGAAGGGGGCTAAACTCGATTCCTTCTTCGATGACATGCGCGATCTGGGCGTCATCTTCCTCGACGATACTTATATCGAGACTGATGAATACATACTGGCCGGCATCGGTGATGCTTCGCTCAATTCCTTCAATGCGTATGCGCCTTTCGATGACAGCAAGCCCGTAATAATGCTAGCGCACGAACCGCAGTATCACGATCTCTATCAGAGCCTTGGCGCCGATCTCGTCCTTACCGGTCACTATCACGGCGGACAGATTATCATCCCGAACGTCGGAGGACTTGTCTCGCCCGAATTCGAGATACTTCCGAAGCTTTACGAAGGCATTCATGACTTTGACGGAATGAAGCTCGTCTTAAGCCGAGGCCTGGGCAACAGCGTGCTGCCCGTGAGGATCAACAACTATCCGGAGATCGTCGTCGTAAAGGTGAGCTGAGGTCCGACTCTCATGAATGTGAACTGACACACAGTCCTTGCTATTTGTACGAAACTCAAACGTTCTTTTTTCGCTAACAGTCTGATTGCACCCATTACTTTTAGCGTGTTAAAATTCTTTTATGAATTATTCGAGGACAGTCACAACTGAATACGGACTGGTCAGGGGCATCGTAAAAGACGGGTGCGAGGAATATCTCGGAATACCGTTCGCGAAGCCCCCTGTGGGTGATCTTGCGTTCAAGCATCCGGTACCGCCCGAACCCTGGGAAGGGTTCTTAGACGCCGTGAGGGGCCCTGTAAGCCCTGTCCAGGGCAAGGGCAGATCCACGATAGCGGTGGACAGCAAGGACTGCCTCTACCTCAATGTTTTCGTGCCCGAAGGAATAGAGAATAACGCTCCCGTAATGGTATGGTTCTACGGCGGCTCGTACGCCAACGGCGGGTGCGGAAGAGTGAGCGACGACAGCGATGAGCTGGTCTACGACCTGGCCAAGTTCGCAAGAGAGACGAAGACCGTCGTCGTATCCTTCAACTACAGGCTGAATCTCGAGGGCTTCCTCAATCTGAATTTCCTGGACAAGAATTTCGATAAGAGCAACGGACTTTACGACCAGATGGCTGCGCTCAAGTTCGTAAGGAACAACATAAACAGGTTCAGGGGCGACGCCGACAACGTTACGGTTTTCGGGCAGTCGGCAGGCGCGGCATGCATTATCGCGCTGCTCGGAATGCCTGAGGCAAAGCTCCTTTTTGACAAGGCGATACTGCAGTCGCCGTGTGTCGTGTCGTTCTGGACGGAGCAGCAGAGCGAGCGCCTGACTTACAAGTACCTAAAATACATCGGCATCAAGCCTGAAGAGCTGGGTAAACTCAAGGACATGGACATCGAGAGCATCCATGCGGCAAACCGCGAACTGAGAGAACTCGTGTTCCGTGAAGGCAACTCAAACTGCGCCTTCTCACCTGTCATAGACGGCACGGTGATAAAAGGGCGCCCGGCAGACCTTGCAAAGCAGTCGAACAAGCCGATCCTGATCGGAACATGCAGTCAGGAAGGCGATGCCTTCATCTGCAACATTCCGACGGTGGCTCTTCCTCTGGCGGCTTACTGGTTCAAGTTCAAGTTCGTACCCGGAAAGAACTCTCGCCGCCGCATGTCCGACGACTTTACCAAGACGTTCTATACCGACCCTTCGCGTGAGATCGCGAGGGAGATAAAGGGACCCTCATGGGTCTACGAATACCAGTACATGACGCCCGACATCGAGAAGAGAGGCGCCGGGTGCTATCACGCGAGCGAACTTCCGGTACTGTTCGGCAAGTCTACTCCGTATGCCAATGTCGACGATCCGATCTCCAGATGCGTGGGCGAAAAGATGCGCGACCTGTGGAGTGAATTTGCACACACCGGAAAGCTCCCCTGGAAGCAGTTCAAGGACGGCGAAGAGATAAAACCTCTCAAGTAACACTGTTAAAGTGCCTGTTTTACTGCGTTCCCGAACAACATACAAATCTTTTGCATAACTTTTTGATTTGCCCTTTATTTCCCCTTTTACCTTCTACTATAATAGGTTTGTGTTTTTTGACTATCTTCACGGAGGAGAGATAAATGGTCGTATCAACAAAGGGACGCTACGCGCTTCGCGTAATGATCGATATAGCAAAGTACGGAACGGATTCTTATGTCACGCTCAGCGGCATCGCAGAGCGCCAGGGGCTTTCCGAGAAATACCTCGAATCGATAATCAAGATGCTCGTGCAGAACGGCCTGGTCAAGGGACTCCGCGGAAAGAACGGCGGCTATAAGCTCGCTAAGGACGCCAATGAGATCACGGCATGGGACATCATCTCTGTCACAGAGAACGACTTCTACGTCGTCGCATGCATGAATCCCGACGGTCCAAAGTGCGACCGCGTCAACACATGCGTTACGCTTCCGATGTGGAAGGAATTCAGCGAAGAGATGGAAGCCTTCTTCAAGAAATACACGATTGCGGATCTGGCGGCAAAAGAAGCGTGAGGTTGCTTACAAACTAAAAATTCGGGGACTGTTTCTAAGTGATGAGACAGGTCCCTTTCTTTTACAGGTTATTATCGTCATGAAACTGAGCGTTTTCATGAAGTTTTGGTGAAACTTGACCTTAGAGAAAAACTATAGCAACTGCCATTCTGCCCGGTTTCCATAATCCGGCGGTTATCTCAGAGTCCTCTCTCCTTCAGACCCTGAACGACGCCTACGTAGAATTCGCGGACGTCGAAGCCGTCGATGTTCTCGCGGTTAAGGTCGATCATGTCGGCGTGAGAGATGCCGCGGAGGCCCTTGTTCGTGAGGAAGTGGTATTCCTGACCCCACTGGAATGAGTCTTCTCCGACAAGACCGTCGTTGAAACCATCGAAATATTTAACGAAATAGTAGCTCATGTTGAGCGGGAACCTGCCGCTCGTGGCGTGATTCAGCTTGGAACCGAAGCTCTGAGTGTAGATGCCGTCGAACTGAGACTGCATCGGAGCCATCTCGGCATTGAGCCTTGCGACGCCGTCCTTGGTGAGGTCCGTGACAGCCTTAACGAAGTCCGGATTCGTGTCGCCTAAAGCTTTCGCGCCCTTGTTATATGCGGCGGAGACCGTATTCTTCAGCTTGTCGGGCGCCTTGTTCATTAGATACTCGGCAAATTCGCAGCCCCTGTGCGGCGTGTTGACCGTGGTAAGCGATGCGACATAAGGAGCCATGCCAAGCATCGAAATGCAGTATCTCGAGTCCAAACCGCCCTTGCTGTGGGCAATAATGTTGACCTTGGGAGCGCCTGTCTCCTGCAGCACCTGAACGATCGCTTTCTTTATCTGGAGAGCGCATGTCCTGACGTCGCCTGCGGATTCCTGACCGCCGTAATAGATGGTCGCGCCGTTCTTTATGAGCTCTTCGGGAACTCTGCCCCAGTAGTTAAGGTGCTCCGAATCCCTGAAGAAAACGCCGTGCACCATGAGGATCGGATATCTGGTCTTGCAGACCTGAAGATCCTTTCTGGCCTCATCGCGCCAGTAGCGCTCGCTCTCTTCGCGGATCTCCCTTGTCGCCACCTTGACGATCCAGGAAAGAACGAAGAGATTTGCGACGGGAATCATGCCGCAGAAGATTCCGATGAGCCTCTTGCTGATGCCGATCTGCTTCGAAGTCAGGTAGACGAGTATTATTCCCGTCCAAAAATATGCGTTCAGAAGCCCTATGGTCACACAGGCATAGACGATGATGGGCGTCCAGCCGATCTTTTCGTTGAAGATGAGCGCAACTATGAATACGGGTACGACGACCAGGAGTGTCAGCGGAAATACGGACAGTATCATGTTGCCGTAAGAGCAGATCTTGAGCCTTCCGCCGGCAACGCCCGAAGCATACAGTCCGGGGAATACAAAGGCAAGTATGGCAAGCACGGCCGTGAGTGCGATGAACCAGTAGCTTATCTCATAGAGAAACGGGCTCAGGCACGCAGCCGTGATGAATATGCCGTCAAAAACCTTTATCGCAGGTCTTTCCTTATACATAGGCGTATCCTCTGGAAAAATTACCAGGTTGCCGAATTGCCGCGGCCGCCTCTTCCGCCCTCGTCACCGCCATCGGAGTAACGTTCTCTGTTGCCTCTGTCCTGGATGTCCCTGATCTTGTCTTCAGGAGACTTTGTAGGCGTAGGTGTAGCGCGGTCGTTTCCGCCGCCGGGAGTAGGCGTAGGTGTACCCGTTCCTTCTCCACCGGGAGTAGGCGTAGGTGTGCCTGTTCCTTCACCGCCGGGAGTAGGCGTAGGTGTACCCGTTCCTTCTCCGCCGGGAGTAGGCGTAGGTGTGCCTGTTCCCTCACCGCCCGGTGTGGGTGTGGGCGTGGGTGTTCCGTCTCCGCCGGGTGTTGGCGTAGGAGAGCCCGGACCGCCGGGAGTAGGCGTAGGTGTGGGTGTCGCGCCGCCCGGAGTAGGTGTAGGCGTCGGTGTTCCATCTCCGCCGGGTGTGGGCGTGGGTGTCGGAGTCGACGTGCCGCCTTCCGGAGTGGGCGTAGGTGTCGGAGTCTCCGTGGCATCAGCGTCCGGCTTGGATGTCGGAGTGGGTGTTGCCGTAGGATCGTCAGGATTGGGAGTTGGCGTGGGAGTATCTGTCGGCGTGGGCGTCGGCGGATTCTCATACTGATTCTTCAGATCCTCAATGAACTGATTGATCTCGTTATAGAGCTTCTGGGCTGCATAGTAGTGACCGTCGTTGTTCTCGGTAGCGCAGCCGTTCTCTGAGAGGATGCTCTTTGCGGTCTCGCAGATCTCAATGATCTCCTCGTAGTTGTCTTCATCGATCTCGTCGACATCGATAGGCGTAACGTGGGAAAGCGCGTAATTGACCCTGACCTTGCAGTCGTAGGGATCAGAAGGTCTCAGGTTCAGAGCCATCTGATATTCCTGCTTGGCCTTCTCGTAATCTCCGAGCTTGTAGCAGATGTTACCCTTGTTGAAGTGGTTGATATAAGGCTGCGTGAAGCCCAGGAATCCGAAATCGTTCTGCTGGTATACGCCCTCGCCGTAATTCTCGATGAGCTTCCTGTTGCTTACATAGTTGAGAACAAGGATGCCCAGGAATGCGGCTGTAAGGATCCAGACTGCTATAGCTATCTTCTTTACCATGCGTCAGGCCCTCCTCTTCACGCTTATGAACTCATAAGCAACAAGTGCTGCGAGCGGGATGACAAACCAGTAGTAAACATCGGCATATCCGTACTCCGTTGTCTCTTGTTCCTTAGTGTCGAGAAGATCTATTACCTCATCAAGGACCGGATCGATGTCGGACTGATCGTCCATATGGATGTAATCGACACCGAGATCCTTTGCGAGCTGCTTCAAGTTATCCTCGTCAATACAGGAGATGGCAGGTTCGTAAGGGAAGCTTCTCTTATCCTCGACAAGAACTGTCTCTTCGCGGAGTTCGTCCCAGTAATGCATCTTGCCGCCGTCTTCGGTGCCGTAGCCCATTACCGCGCCGGCCTCTATGCCGCCCGATACCTTGACGAAGGATTCGAGTTCGTGGTTGTCGGTGTTTTCGCCGTCAGAGATGAAGAATACGACTACGTGTCCGTCTCCGAGCATGTTCGCGTCCATGATCATCTTGCCGAGAAGGTCTTTCGAGACATTGAGGTTCGTGCCCGTTGCATGATAATCCGGAAGCGGATAGATGCTGTCGATGCAGGACTTGATGTAGTAAGTATCATCGGTAAAAGGCGCGATGAGGTTGACGTCGTTGTTGAAGTCGATCAGGCAGAACCTCGATCCTGCCAGACGCTCGGTGATGTACTCGACATCGGCCTTAACGCCATCCATACGCGGACTGTCACCGTTGTAGTCCTCAGCCATCATGCTGAGCGTATCGTCGATGACGATGATGCAGTAGCAGTTGAGCTTCTGTCTTACGACCGTGATCTCGTTCGAAACGTACTGAGGTCTTAGGTTGATCGCGAAAAGAAGGAGCACTATCAGCACCTGTCTGACATAAGGCATGATGCCCCTGCGCTTGATCGCCAGGAGACCTATACAGATTATGACCATTAACCAGATGGGAATTATAGGTTCAAAATGCAAATTTTCCATCTGATCACACTTTCAATATAAACGCCAGCAGGAGCGTTAAGCAGAGCGAAAGGAGGAGATACTTGAAAGGAACCTCCGGCGTCTCGTACTCGATGATCTCATACTGCGTATCGTCTAATGTTGCCATCTGCTGTCTTATCTCGGCGACGATGTTCTCGACGATGTCGTCATCCTCGCCGTAATAGAATGTTCCGCCTGTGTCTTCAACGACTTCCTTCATCATGGCGCGGTCGGCTGAAGCCATCTTCTCGGTGCCGATGCCGTATACGATGATGTCCCTGTCCTGGCACATCTGTCCTGCTTCGGGGAGCGTGATGATCTCCGTACCGTAGAGTTCGTTGTCGGTTGAGAAGATGATTACTCTCGAACGGTCGGGCTTGTCCTCCACGTCGTAGAAGTCCAATGCTGCCGCAGCAAGGCCGTCACCTATGATGGACGAACCTCTCTCGGCATTGTCGACGAGCGTGCCGTTGCTGATGAAAGCCTCTGATTCAAGGAGCTTGTCGGAATAGATAAGCTTTCCGTTCGTAAAATCGAGTCTCATCTGAAGGCCGACCTTTACCTTTTCAAGTATTTCGATGATGTACTGGTAGTCATTGGTAAGAGGACACAGAAGGACCGGTGATGTGTTGAAGATAACGATGCCGAAACGCTCGCCGTTGAGCTCAAGGACCAGGTCTTCGAGCTTGTCAATGAGCGTTGCGTTCAGATGGTCAACGGTCGTACTGATGTCCATGCAGAGGATGATGTCCCTGTTATAGTTCGCGAGCTGCCTGGACTCGGTCTTGTAAGGTCTTGCCATAAGGAAGCCCGAGAGCAGGATGTCCGTGATTATGAGCACGATAAGGACATACTTGAGGATCGTGTACCAGACGATCCTCGTCTTGTACATCGCTTCTTTCTTAAGATAGTCAGGCAGATATGCCTTCTTGCCGCCCCTGTATTTCTTACCGAAACGGATGTTGATGAATGCGAGGATGACAAACACCGCCGCAACACCAGCACATATATACAGAGCCATGGGATTCTTCAGTTCCATTCAGACACCAATCTCCTTGATTTTTCGAGTGACGCCCTTACGTCGCCTTCGGATATCTGGTCGAATTCCGGCTGGTAGTACTCGCCTACGAGCTTGGCGAGATCACCGAAATCCGTTCTGCTGATCTCGAAAAGCGTAAACTTGTCGACTTCCGTACCGGTCGCCTTGTATACAAATTCTCTTACAACGCGGCTCATGTCCTCATAAGCCGGCCTGATCTTTGTCGTATCCTGGTTGAACCTGGCTTCTATGCCGTCCAGAAGCGCAAGGTACTCGGCCTTGAGCTTGGGCATGTCAGGCTTGACAAAGACGGGCTTCTCCTCGATGACTTCCTTTTCCTTCCTCTTTATATCCTTAAGAACGCTGTAAAGGAACATCATGAGGACAGTCACCGTGAGCGCGGCAAGAACAGCTCCCGTAATGATTATCGGAAGCTGAGAGAAATCAAATAATCTCCTTAATTCTATCGTCGTTTCCATATTCCTTAATTTACGACCTTGTTCTTCTCCAAAAGTTCCGCGATCCTGCCGTCGACCCTTACCTCCGAATCGACCGTGATCGTGGGGATGCCGTGCCTGTTGAGCTTGGTCTCGGCGATCTTTTCCATATCCTGGACTATCTTCTGCTGCTTCTTCCTGATCGACTTGTTCGTCGAGATGAAAGCGGGAAGATATCCGGTGCCTTCGACATTGTAGACCTTCTTACCGAAGATGTCCGTGTCGCTTACCCTGATGAGCAGGACATCGTGGATCATGGTGATCTGGTTCAGGAGGTTTTCGGAAAGGCTGCAAATACCTTCAAGATCCGTCACGATGACGATGATCATCCTCCTGTTGATGTAGTTCATCATGTATTTGAGTATGCCGTTCAGGTCAGACTTGTTGTCCGGCTTCAGGCATTTCGCATAGCCTTCCAAAAGGAACTCGAGATTGAGGAATCCTGTCTTGAAAGGCGAACGCTCCATCTTTTCGTTATTGTAATAAAGACCGCTTACATAGTCGCCGTTGTCCGTAACCATGTATGCCAGGGTGCCGCCTGCCATGAGCGCAACATCGCCCTTGACCTCTCCGGCCTTCGTCTCGGCGAGCATTCTCCTGTTGGTATCCATTACGAGCATGATGTTGTGCTTCTTCTCGGCAATGTACTGCCTGATGAGCACCTTCTGGCTCCTGGACGTGGCCTTCCAGTCGATATCCTTGATATCGTCACCGGGTACGTATTCACGGAGCTCGTCGAAATTCATACTCCTTCCCTTATAGATGGAGTTGTATGAACCGTCGAGCACCCTGCTCGTAGCCTTGTCCGTAGCTATCATCTTATAACGCTTGAGCCCGAACTTGATCCTTGATACGTAATCTAGATTCATGGAGTAACGATAGCACCTACGATAGCATCAACGATTGTCTCTTCCTTGATTCCGTCGGCGATTGCCGCGAAATTGAGCATTATCCTGTGACGCATGACCTCATGTCTCATGGCCTTGACGTCATCAGGTGTTACATAAGCCCTGCCCTGGATGAGGGCAACAGCCTTGGAAACTTCCATGAACGCGATGGCTGCACGTGTGGAAGAACCCATTGCGATATAGTTTGCGAGGTTGGGGGAGATGTATCTCGCCGGATCACGCGTTGCCTGAACGATGTCAACGATATACTTCTTGATCGCAGGTGAGATGTAGACCTTCTTGCAGAGATCCTGCAGGAACTCGATGTCCTCGATGGTAACGACAGCCTTTGCAGCGGTGAATACATCGCCCTCGATCCTGTTCAAGATCTCGACTTCCTCGTTGACATTGGGGTATGTGATGACTTCCTTCAGAAGGAATCTGTCCTGCTGAGCCTCGGAAAGCTCATATGTACCTTCCTGCTCGATAGGGTTCTGCGTTGCGATAACGATGAATACGGGCGGGAGCTTGTATGTCTGGCCGCCGATACTTACGGATCTCTCCTGCATCGCCTCGAGCATGGCGCTCTGTGTCTTTGCACTGGAACGGTTGATCTCGTCGAGGAGAAGGAAGTTTGCGTATACAGGTCCGATCTTCGTCTCGAACGTGTTGTTCGTCATGTTGAACGTCTGCGTACCGATGATGTCGGAAGGCAGAAGGTCAGGAGTACACTGAACTCTCGAGAAGGAACCGCCGACAGCTTCGGTCATGACCTTTGCAGCCGTCGTCTTCGCAAGACCCGGAACCGATTCGAGCAGGATGTGACCGTTCGCGATCATGGAGACCAGGAGCGATACGCCCAGCTGCGACTGTCCTACGATCTTGGAATTGTAGTAAGTCCTGATGTTGTTGATGATCGAATTGGCTCTAGCCAGCTCATCAACATTGATGTTCATTACGAGTTGTTCAGCCATAAAAACCTCTCATTTCTCCGCGTTTTGCTCTGTTTGCACAGTTGTACACGCTACCATAAAAATATTTTGACTTGCCTATTATACTATCAAGAACGCAAATTGTTTAAGAAAATTGTAAGAATGATGTATTTTTGCAACGTCTTTCCTGCAATTTGTCCCCCTAAACCGCTTTGCTTACCCTGTTTTCCGGGCCGTCACACCAATAATACAGATATGACAGACATTATGTTGCACCCCCTTCAAGGACTTGGAGGATGAGCACTTTGCGGTCATTATCAGGCTGCCGCGGGCAGACCCGGTGCAACATTTTACTACTTTTACCTGTATTTAGGATACAAATAAATCTAAAAGGGGATATATATCATGAAAAATCAGATAATTTCGGGGATCCTGGCAGTTTCAGTCATCGCGGGCATCACTTCTTGCAGCGGCACGGTAAAAGACAACGGAAAGGACGAAGCACCCACAGCAGCAGTAACAACAACGGCGGCTGAAGACCGCAGTGAGGACATGGAAGAGACCGCAGGTCAGGATGACATATCGGTCACGGACGATGCCGCTTCCGCCGGAGGAAGCTCATCAGATGCCGGCACCGGCTTCACGGTCCCGCCCGAACTCACTGAGGATGACGACATCCTCTTCACCTACTCCTACAGCAACATGGCTTGGGGATTTACCCACGTTGTCACGCTCGTCACCAGAAGCGGGGACCTTTATACCTCCGAAGACTGGATCGGCCTGGATCCGGAGATTGCCCTCCTTTACCTTAAGACCTACGCAAAGCCCAACGGACACTTAGACCCCGAGAAGATCGCAGATCTGTACGAGGCCTGCCTTGAGATCAGCCCTGACGCCAAGACTTCCGAAGTTCAAACGGCCTACGACATGGGAAACTATGTATTGAACTTCAGGAATCAGGAGACCGGTGAGGAGATCACCGTGTTCAAGAGAGGGGATTTCAAGCTTGAGACCGAAGATGAGGCATTATCAAATGCCATGGATAAGGCGGAAAGACTGATGGGCTTCATTCCCGCTCCCACCCCGTCCTATAGCCTACATATCTATCCCAATATGCTGAATGTACCCTACGGCGGAGAAGACCTTATCGGTACGCATAAGATTTTCGACAGCTACGAAAAGCTCGAATCCTTCTGCCTTGAGAACGGTATCGACATAGAACCCTATATGAGCAGCAATGTGAAGAGCAACCTTCAGGAAGCCTCTGCCATCGTTCTTCAGGTCTTTGACACGAACTGCCCTGTTGACGGCACGCTCAGGACCGGGAAAGACACGTTCATATTCCTCCCTACCCTGGCAGCTTATGAATACAACCCGGAATTCGAAGGAAAAGTCACCGTCGCGATCTGCAGGAACGACCTGTTCACAAAGATTTCTTTCGACGACGAGAATGGAGATCTCTGGCAGTGAGCCGGTCCAGGGCACGCTGAATTATCCTACTAAGCCATTTTTCTGAACTTTGGGATAAAACGGGGGCGCTTAATTTGTGAAATCACTGTCCGTTATCTTGACAGAGCACCAAAGAAACGGACAGCGATTTTCCAAAATCCAATCTATAATAAATACATGGAGGAAG
>CAMVGO010000030.1 GCA_947167045.1 uncultured Clostridia bacterium | reverse complement strand
TTTTCAGATACAACTTAATATTGGTATTGACATAGGTCATTACATATCAGTTTTGTTTTGCGTTTATTCCTCCTCCCCGCTCGGAAGGAATTCGATAACGTCTTCGCTCGGCGAGAATTCCATGACGTCGCCGTCGTCGGAACCTGTTGAAGAGTCAGGACCGATCAGTGACAAAATTGCGCCCGTTACGGATTCATATGCCTTCATGACGACGTCGTGCTCCGACCTTATCGTGCCGGCGTCTTCAGCATTGGCTGCGGCTTCGAGCTTGGCGAAACGCTCGGAAAGCGACAACGCGCCGATCATCTTGGACGTGCTCTTGAGAGAGTGTGTAAAGATGCCGTAATCGTGCCAGTCTTCGGCTTCGTAGCTCTTCTGCAGACGCTCCTTTTTCTCGGTCCAGCCGTTTGCGTATTCTATCAGCAGGGATCTGTAGAGAGCACCGTCTTCCTGGCAGAACATGAGACCCGTCTGCGGATCTATGCCGACCGGACGGAGATCCGAGTACTCGTCGGAGACATCATTTCCGGAACCGGAGTCTGACTCTTCTGCCTGCCCGGCAACGAGTTCGATCTTCTCTTCGGGAAGGTATTTCAAAAGCATCTTTTCCAATGCGTGATTGTCGACCGGCTTGGTCAGATAATCCGAGAAGCCCTCTGCGAGATAGCGCTCTTTCGCGCCAATGACTGCATCCGCCGTAAGGCAGACGACCGGGGTTTTGGCGCTCGCTCCGTCCTCTTTCTGACGGATGCGGTGCAGGGCCTCGGTGCCGTCCATTTCGGGCATTCTCTGGTCCATGAAGATCAAGTCGTATCTGATCCTCCACGCCATGTCGACCGCTTCTGCGCCGGACAGGGCCGTATCGATCTTCATCTGCGTGTTCTTGAGGAGACTGACAACAACGGTCAGGTTCATCTTCGTGTCATCGACAATAAGGATATGCGCGGAAGGCGCGCGGAAAGATTCGCGGTACGGTGTGTCGATCGGCATGTTCGCTGCGAAATGGGTATGGAAATTGCCCATAGGAGTCGCGTTGATTATCCTCTGCGGGAAGGTGACAGTGAATGTGGAGCCCTTGCCGTATTCACTATCGACCTCAATGGTTCCGCCCATGAGATCCAGAAGTCGCTGCGTGATGACGAGGCCAAGGCCCGTGCCTTCAAGCGTGCTGTTGTGCTCCATTTCGAGGCGCTGGAACTTCGTGAAAAGCTTTTCTTTATCCTCAGACTTGATGCCGATGCCCGTATCTTTGACAGAGGCAACAAGAAGGATTCTTCCGCCGTCCTGCTTCTCACCGTGAAGGTTGAAAGTGACCGAGCCCTTGTCTGTATACTTGACCGCATTGTTCAGAAGGTTCGTGAAGATCTGGCGGACGCGCACCTCGTCTCCGCAGATCTCGCAGGGGATCGAAGGGTCGGCGTCTATCGAGAAATCAAGGCCCTTGTCCTGCGCCTTGAAGACGATCATGTTGTTGAGGTCGTTCAGAAGAGAACTCAGCTGATAAGGCGATTCCGACAGGTCCATGGCACCCGCCTCGATCTTCGAAAAGTCGAGGATATCGTTGACAATGGCCAGGAGATTATGCCCGGCTTTCTTGACGTCGCCCGCATAAACGCCGATGTTCTGGATCGCTTCCTGCACTGCTTTCGGATCGCCGTCGGCAGCTTTCTGGGCGCGGTGGTCCTCTCTTATGATCATTTCGTTCATGCCGAGGACGGCGTTGATCGGTGTTCTTATCTCGTGCGACATGTTGGCCAGGAAGTCGCTCTTTGCGTGGTTGGCGCTCTCGGCCCTGACCTTCTCTTCAAGGAGTTCGCCCTGTGCCCTGACAAACGGCCTTACCGTAAGGAGCGATAAGAGCGCTGCAACGAGGAGCGATAAGAGGAGAATGATCACATAGCTTATTACCGTCGAACGTGTCTGTGATGAAAGCTGGTCGTTGAACCAGCCGGCCGAGAAGTCGACGGCTACTATGCCGACGACATTTCCCGTCGAATCGAAAACGGGGCTGTAGGCGCTGTAGAATTCGCCCCACTGGTCAGTATAAGGAACCTCGTCGACAGCTGCGGTCCCGTTTCCTGCTATCGCGAGAGCATCAGTGTATTCGACGCTGTCGCCGTAACTCGCGGGGCTTACCTGGTCAAGGTCCATGGTGAAGATAAAGTCTTGCTCGCCCACCTGTTTGATGCAGTAGACGTATTCGAGTTCGACGTTGTCCCTGAAGACGGCAAGCGTGTCATAGATCTTGTTGTATCCGATGCTGCCGACCTGGTCCTCTGTCAGGTGCTTCATGACCTCGCCGTTGACTGATCCGGAAGCGCAGTTCGCGATGTCGAGCATTCGCTGCTGGATCGCCTTGCGGATACCGACTCTTGCCCTGTAGATGGAGATCGCGCAGAAGATCGTGCTGGAGATCAGGATGATGCACTCAACCATCAGGATGATCTTGGAAGACAGATTACTCCTATTCTTCTTCGACACGAGACCTTATCCTCCCCATAAAACGCGCACGTCTGATTAATTAATAGTAGCGAAAAGAATACGCCTTTTCAATCCTGACGGCGCTTTAAGGGGTCTCTTGCACGAACGGTTTTCGAAAGGAAAATCAGGACACTTAAGCGGCTTATTCCCCGCCGACGCTTATCCAATTGCCCGAGACCGGAAGCTGCATCGTAAATACCGTAAGACCCTCCGAATCCGGATCGTTACTGTTGACCCTTACGTGATAGTATCCGAATTCCTTGTACTGGGTTCCCGTGTCGGTGGTGACTCCGTTGTAATTGACCGAGATATGGGAATCGATGACTTCACCGTTCTTATCGGTACTGCCGCCTTCGCCCGGATAACTCAGGCTCTTATATGACACGAGATTGCCGTCCAGATTATCGAAAAAGATCTCCCACTCGAGCTCCAAGTTGTGATGCTTCTTTACTTCGGGAGAAAACAGAGCGCACAGGCTCTCGATGTCCTCATTCTTCAGATACTCAAAGATCTGCTCCGCATCGGCTTTCTCAAGCTTTTTGGGGTCGTTTTTGACCTTGTCGACCACCCTTTCGACAAACGAACAACTGCAGACCGAAAGTGCCATGACGGCGCACATCAGGATCGCCGTCAGCCTTTTAATATTCCTCATCCCCGTACCTGTCCCTTCAAGTGAACTTTTTTGGTGCACATCACCAAATATATCACTAAAAGGACAGCGGCGAAAACAATGCCTGCGGGATAGCCGATGACTGCGGACAGCTTGAATCCCTCGGGCGCCATAAGGATGTATGTGACGCTCACGGCGCTCATGAAAGCTGCTGGCAGCGCCGTTATGAGGCTCGCGATCTTTTTGCCGTTGAGCACGAGATATGCGGTCGCGACCCAGAGGGAGATCATGGCGAGAGTCTGGTTGCTCCATGAGAAATATCTCCAGAGAACGTTGAAGTCGAGCTGCGTCAGGACCGCGCCTGCGGCAAGGAGAGGGATCGTTATTATGAGTCGGTTCTTGATCTTCTTCTGCTCCAGGCCCGTCCATTCGGCAAGTATAAGTCTCGCGCTCCTGAATGCGGTATCGCCTGAAGTTATGGGACATACGACTACGCCTATGATGGCGAGGATCCCGCCGGCGTTGCCGAGCATCGTCTTGCTTATCTCGTAAACCGCGCCCGACTGTCCGACTTCAGAGAGTGCGTCACCGAGCATCTTCGTGCTGCCGTAAAAGGCGACGCCCGCGGCGGCCCATACGAGCGCTATGACGGATTCGATGATCATGGCGCCGTAGAAGACCTTGCGTCCGGCCTTCTCGGAGGTGATACATTTCGCCATCATGGGAGACTGCGTTGCATGGAAACCCGAGATCGCACCGCACGCGACGGTTATGAACATGAAAGGCCAGACCGGAAGTCCGTCGGGATGAAGATCTGCCAGCGATACTTCGGGAATGGTGTACTGCGGAAGGACGATCATGGCGCCCGCGATGCTGACGGCCATGACGATCAATATGACGCCGAAAACCGGATAGAGCTTGCCGATGACCTTGTCGATCGGGAGCAGCGTTGCGGCGACATAGTAGAGCAGGATCACGATTATCCAGAATGTGTTGCCGAGAAAACCGGGAGTGAGCATTGCTATGAGCGATGCGGGCGAAGTTACGAAGACCGTGCCCGTCAGGAGCAGTAGCAGTATCGAGAAGACTCTCATTGCGTAGAGCGCGGGCTTGCCGAGATAGATGCCCGAGAGTTCGGCGATTGATGCGCCCCTGTGCCTCGACGAGATCATGCCGCTCATGTAATCGTGCACGGCGCCGCCGAGGATGGAACCGAATACTATCCAAAGGAATACGACTGGTCCGAAACACGCTCCCATCAGGGCGCCGAAAATCGGACCCGTTCCGGCGATGTTGAGGAGCTGTATGAGGAGTGCCTTCCATGTCTTCACAGGCATGCAGTCGACACCGTCGTTTATCTCGACGGCGGGCGTCTTGCGGTCGTCGGGACCGAAGATCTTTTCGGTAAGTTTACCGTATGTGAAATAGCCAATGAGCAGTACGGCCAGCGCGATGATAAAAGAGATCAACCTGTTCCCTCGCTTGTTGAATTTTAGATGTCCCCATATTACTACTCGGATGATGCCAGGATATTGTCTTTATATTAAATTTCTCGAAAAGAGTTGTTACAAATTCCTATGTAAGTAGTATCATTAATTTGGAACCCGTCCGAAACGGGGTGATCAATATAACTTGGAGGCTCATATGGCATTTGGAATCAAGCAAAAGAAGGTTGAATTTAAGAACAGCTACAACGTACAGTCACTTTTCGACGCAATAAAGGATCATGAATTTACACCCGGAAAGCCGATGCTCGTAGATCATGCATTTACAAAGGTTATCTGTTTCCCTGAGGTCGACAGACAGAATCAGGTCCAGATCGTTCCCGCATCCATGAAAGGCGAAGGCACCAAGTGGACAGTCATGAAGAACGAAGCCATCGGCAAGGAAAACGTAATGAAGAACATCGCCATGGGCGCCATCTCCAACGGTTGGGCAAACTTGGGCAGCCTCGGCGGAAAGAACTGCAAGCTCTGCGAGCAGCAGGTTGACGCAGTCGTAGCAGAACTCCAGGCATTGGGCATCTGATTAAACTTTAACAAGAATCATTCAGGCCGTCTCCAAGGTGAGTTGCATCACCTGAGGGACGGCCTTTTGTTTGAGCTGTTTTCTGAATGCGGCGGACTGTAACTGATGGAGGCTGAGGGCAGCTTACTGCTGAGGGCAACTGACTTCAACTGGCAGCAGCTCTCGGCGCCGCACGGCTCGCGTCTTATCTTAAATATTCTCGATCCAGGTCATGAACCTGTTTAACGTCTTATCCTCTTCGCGGCTGAAGAGAAAGCACCCTGCCGTATACCAGGAATGCGTGTTCCTTTTGTCTTCGACTTCGTAGATCTCGCACCTGTTTCCGACCGTCGCGGCCTTTTCGGCAAAGTCTTCCGCGCATTCGAACGCGAGAAGTCCGTCGTGCCTGCTCTGTATCAGCAGCATCGGGATATGACTTTTGTCCATTAGTGACCAGGGCTCGCCTTCCGTTCTGTCGTACCCCTTCGCGAAAAGCATTCCCAAAAGCATCTTAAGTGTCATACCCTGATCCTTCCTGAAGCTGTAAGGACCTCCGACGCCGATGTAACCGATAACGTTTGATACGTCGACATTATATTTTTCCTGAACCTTTTTGCTGTAGCACATTATCGACGACAAATGCGCGCCCGCGGAAGGTCCTGACACGATAAGCTCTGACGTGCCGATACCTTTGTCTTTAAGATATCTGACAGCCGCATTAAAACACCTGCAGACGTCTTCTATCTGCGCGGGATACTTGTTCTTCGGTGACAGCCTGTAACCCATGGAAACAAAGCGGTATCCGGCCTTTGCCATGCTCTGGCCGACAAAGTCGAAGAACTTCGGATCGCCTGCATTCCAGCCGCCGCCGTGCACCCAGATGACAACCTTTCCGCTGACGGGTTTCGCGGGCTCGTAGTACAGAAAATACTGGTTCCTGTCCGGCCCGTAATCCACACGTTCCGGCGTGAACTCCTTTTTCGTTTTGAAAATGAGCCTGTAGTACATGGGATAGTAGCTTAAGTTTTCCCTGATGTAATCGATCATGCGCTTATAAAGCTCCTCACTTCACCGTACCACTTTTCGGGCTCGAAACACGCGAGTTCGGCATGCGCGAGGCCATCGAATGCCCTTATCTCAGTCTGCGGATTACTCTTCTTCATCCTGACCGCGCACTTCGCGGATACCGACTCGTTGCCCTTAGTTCCGTGCATGAAAAGGATCCTCATGTTGCTTTTGTATTCTTTGAAATCGAAAGGCGCAAACACTGAATCTATCATGTTGTTTACCGACACCATGATCATGTTTTCGGCGATCTTGATGTAGTAAGGGAGCATGTTCTCGGGCAGAAAATCTTTCTTTGCCTGCTCGAGGATCTTCGCGTCGTGCTGTTTTGACTTCATGATTATCGTCTTGTAGTTCGACTTCATTACCGCCTTCTTCAGACCGTTGACCCTGGTCAGCGGCGCTCCGTCAAGCACCAGGGTTTCGACGCTCAGGTCATCGCTCTTTGCAAGGGTTGCGGCTATCCTTCCGCCCATCGATAATCCGGCAAGAAGAAAGACTTTTCCGCCCAGATTTTCCATAATGTATTCATGGATCTTCGCAGCCTCCTCTTCCACCGAATGGAACACGGTAGGCGTTACCTCCGTATGGGCATCGAGCTCAGGCACGATCACATAGAAATCCTTGCTGAAGTGCTTTGCCGCATAGTTCCAGATCTGCCACGGCGTTAGCATCCCGTGGATGAGGATTATCGATCTGTTGCTCTTATTTCCGAATGTATGAAAGATCATTGTCTTGCCTTTCCGCCTGCAGTGCAGTTTTTCCGTTTTTCCGCGCCGGTCAGTTTGTCTTTGCAGTCCCCCGCACCGGTCAGTTTGTCTTTGCAGTCCCCCGCACCGGTCAGTTTGTCTTTGCAGTCCCCCGCACCGGTCAGTTTGTCCGGGCCTTTCCGCCCATCATCAGCACCACCGATGTCGCCAGGTTCCTGTACATGTCGTCGACCTTATATTTGCCCTCTATGTGCTCTGCCTTGAAGCAATCCGTGAGCACATATCCCGACTGGATCCCGTGATAGTTCACGATAAAAAACTGGATGATCTGATCGACCGGCACCGCAGGCTTTAACTTGTTCTGCTTAACGGCTTTTGTAAGGAAATCCGTCATGGCTTCAGTCGCATAAAGCAACGGGCTTTGTTCGTCCTTGCCGAGTCTTTTCGCGATGTTCATCGCACGTTCGGGATCAGTCATTGCGAGCATGTCGCCGTAGATCGATACCTTAAGAAGATCCGTTCCGACTTCCTTCATGTAGTCAGCGAGCATCTGGCAGATATCGTAAATAGTCTGCTCCCAGTCCCTGATGTCACCTTTGTTAAGGATCTCATCCAGCCTGTCGTCGATCTTGTTCTCAGAATTGATCGTGATGACCAGGTCCTTGAACACCTCGTCGATGTCTTTGTAATACCTGTAGATAACCCCGTGCGAAAAGCCGGTCTCCGCGATAATGTCCTTCATCTCGATCGATGTGATCGGCTTTCTGGTGCACACGCGATACGCCGCATCAATTATCTCTTTGCGCTTCTTCTCGAAATATTCCTCGCCGACTCTCGGCATATTAACCTCCGCCCGGGTGAACCAGTTCTGCTGCCCGTCATGTGACCGTCATCGCTGCGCGTTATGCATTGGCAGTTGACCATTGGCCACTAAAATGACACGGTGTCATTTTAAGCCACCGGGTTCTGTTTGTCAAGGCTCGGGGAGCGGAGGCGGAGATTGCTAAAATTATCCCGATTGTTCATTTTTCGGGACTTTGGGATAAAAATCGAGCGCGAAATTATCCCGGGGAAAGCATTTCGGGGCGATTGGGATAAAAAACGGACAGGAAATTATCCCTTGAGATTCATTTTTAAAGATTTGGGATAATTATGCCTTCGAAAATTATCCTGCGGCGGTAATAATCCATGGTTTGGGATAAATTCGCAGCCATGATCTTCATCTCCGGGCCTGACCTCTGAGCAGGCTGCAACGGGTTTACGATACCTCACGAAGCGCCAAGATATCGTTTTCGAGGAAAAGTATTCAAAAACGATATCGGGGAAAAGCTCAAGATATCGTTTTTCATGGAATTTATCAAAAAACGATACCTGACGAAGCACCGAGATATCGTTTTCATGGAAAAAACTTGTAAAACGATATCAGTCGACGAGTTGAGATATCGTTTTCGGGAAAAAGTTGTCATTTACGATATTTTTCAAAAAACTGAGGTATCGTTTTCGGGGAAAAATCCTCGATTACGATACCTCAGGTAGAATCAGATGACCGCTGCATACCACTGCAGACAGCTGCAAGCCGCAACAGTCTCAGCGAGCCGCCGCGAACCTCAGCAAACCGCAGCAACTCAGATCTTTGTCGGGCCCTCCCTGTAACGGCCGAAGAACACTCCGTCATCGATGAACTTGTCGGCATCGGACACCCACATCGGGAACTTACCCGTTGCCAGGGCAGTCTGGCCGTTCAGCATGCCCGTATGAAAAGACAGGTGCCTGTACTGGCGCAATACCAGCTCCATCCTTGTGAAGCGGCAGTTTTCGGGGCACTCGTAGAGCATGTCGTCAGACAGAGTGTCGAGGTAGTCCAGCGTCTTCTTTTCGATCGAATCAAGGTACTCGAGGAGCTGCTCGTCGGAGAGCACGACGGATGTCGGATTGTCGGGATTGTCCATGCCTTCTTCGTGGAAGGACGGCTCCTCGTAGACGTTGGGGTTGATGAACCACTTGTCGGCGGAGTGAAGCGCGTGATAGGCCCAGCGCCAGCAGGGTGCGCCGCAGCAGAGGGCGTCTCTGTCGTAAGCTTTGATCGAAGTCCTGATATTCAGGAAATTCGGCATAACAGTCTGTTTGATTATCTTTACCAGGTCATTCATCTCAATATTCCTCCTTAGTTTTTCTCATAATATCTTAGATCGGTTTCACGGGGCATCCCCCGCCCGGTCACGGACCGGAAAGGCGGCCGCTCCAAATGTTGTTACTCAATCTGTCAAACCCGGCCGCCTCAGGCAGCGCGCATCCTAAATCCTGTCACGAACCCGTGAAGTCGTATTTTCGTACACCAAGCATCCAGAACCTGTAGCTCAGGTAGACGAAGACGAGTCCGTACAGGGGCGATATCCACGAGAGCAGCGGAACGTTGTCAGGCGTGAGGATGACGAGGCTCGGGTAGTAGGCGATGAACGCGATCGGGATGATGAACGTGAAGATCACCTTGAAGATCCCTTCAAAGATGGACGACGGGTATTTCGCGAAGTCCTTGAAGCGGAACATGATGACCATTACGTAGCCCGAACCCTTGATCCAGAAGCATGTCGCGGCCGCGAAGTTCATGAGCGCGATCATGAACAGGGATGCGGTCAGCAGGAACACGATCAGCTTCAAAATGATCAGAGGTGTGACAGGTATCCCTATCCTGATCCACGCATAGAGGATGGTGCCGATGCCGAACGCCAGCTGCCCCAACCCCTTCACGTCGAAGACCTCCGATATGAAGTAGAAGAACACGTTGACCGGTCTGAAGCAGTACTTGATGAAGTCGCCGCTCTGGACCATGAATCGCAGATTCCAGTTGTTGTCGAAGAAGCACTGCACCGGTGTCAGCGCGACCAGCGAGAAGCCGTACAGGAACAGCATATGGTAGTAGTCCCAGCCGTTGATCGTCGGGAAGTTGTGGAACAGGATCATGAAGGTGACAAAGCCCGAGATGTTCGTCATTATCATTCCGAAAGTCGAAATGATGAAGTCCGCACGGTAGCTCATCTTGCTCTTAAGGTCCTGTACGAGAATCTTTCTGTACATCCTCGCGTAAAATCTCAGTCCTCTTTTGCGCATGTCAGCCTCCATTCACGGTGACTTTCTTCACCGCACAGTTCCAGAAAATGTTGCCTGCTGCCGTAAGCACTACGAGCCAGATCAGCTGCAGTCCGAAGAGCTGCAGAAGTCCCTGCCATGTATCCGATCCGCTCTTGCCGAGCAAGATCGACAGCGGTATGTCGTAGACCGCTCTGAAAGGCAGATACTGTACAACGATCCTTGCCTTCTCGGGGAAGAATGCCAAAGGGATCGAAGCGCCCGACAGAAGTAATACGATAGTTTCCTTTACGATGTTGATGCCCCATGTCGATTCGGTGAAAAGACATATCGGAGCCACAAGCATCTCGATGTTGTAGTTTATGATGAGCGCGAAAACCGTTGCGATAAGGAACCACAAAATATTCAGACCTAAAGGTATCGCGCCCTTGGTGACGATCATGACGACGATGAACGTCGGGATGAATGTCAGTACGAACTGGACCACGTGATTGCCCGTGTAAGACCAGAACGTGTAATTACGGAACCTCATCGGTTTCAAAAGATCCAATACGAGCGAACCCGACTGGATCTTCCTGCTCATGTCCCAGACGACGAACATTTCGAGGAAGTTGAAGAGCGCCGTCGCGAGGATCAGGTAGATCATGGTGTCTTCAAAGGTCATACCGTTTACAACGGATGTGCCGGACGAGTCGTAGATCGCCTTCCACAGATAGTAGACGAGAACCAGATAGATCAGGTTCGCAAAGAGAGTAACAAAGATTCCGAGTCTGAACTGCAGTGACTCCATTATCCCGGCCCTTGTTATCGATAACAGCCTTTTGGGATTCATACTGCGCTCCCTTCGTAGATCTTCTTGATGACCTCTTCCGTGGAGATCTCAAGAATCTTGACGTCCTTTATCTTCTTTTCTTTCTGCTTTTCCATGATGACGTCCATAACATCCGTGGTCTTCTCGTCGATCAGGTATTCTTCCCACGAATCGTCGGCGAGCTTGAGCTTTAATGTCCTGTACGATCCGAAATAGTTCTTCAGGTGTTCTATGTCGTTGTCGTAGATCTTCGTTCCCTTGTCGATGATGACGATCCTCTTGCACAGAGCGTCGACGTCGCCCATGTCGTGGGTGGTGAGTATAACTGTCGTATTCTTCTCTTTGTTAAGGCCCAGGATGAGCTCACGGATCTTCGCCTTCATGGACACGTCGAGACCTA
Organism: uncultured Clostridia bacterium; assembly: GCA_947167045.1. Taxonomy (GTDB): domain Bacteria; phylum Bacillota; class Clostridia; order Saccharofermentanales; family Saccharofermentanaceae; genus Saccharofermentans. Next base: position 19,474 of record CAMVGO010000030.1, on the reverse strand, counting down.
TCGTGGGCTCGTCGAGGAACACGATCGCCGGGTTGTGCAGGAATGCCGCGAGGATGTCGCTAAGTGTCCTCTGACCCAGTGACATCTGCCTTACGGGCTTGTGCAGTATCGGCTCGATGTCTACCAGTGAACGGTAGAGTTCGATCATCTCCTCGTAGTCCTTTTCGGGAACCATGTAGAGGTCCCTCAAGAGCTTGAACGATTCGATCAGCGGCAGCGACCACCAGAGCTGGCTCCTCTGTCCGAAAACGACTCCGATGTTCTCGCAGTTCTCTGTCCTGTTCTTATACGGGACCTTTCCGTTGACAAGTATCTCGCCCGAAGACGGCTCTAGAACGCCCGTCATCATCTTGATCGTAGTGGATTTGCCCGCGCCGTTGGGGCCCAGGTATCCGATTATCTCTCCCCTTCCGACCGTCATGGTGACGTCCTTAACGGCAGACACTGTCTTGTAGTCTCTCGAAAACAGATCCTTTATGCTTCCCTTGAGACCTTCATGGCGGTTTAAGACCTTAAAGTCTTTGCAGACATTCTTCATTACTACTGCTTCATCCATACCGTTTTTCCTCTTTCATTTTTCTTCAATTGCAAGTATATTGTAGATAGAAACGCGAAAACAGTTTATATATGCCTTGTTTTTATAACTATTTTCCACAGGCGTGTAAGATTGTTATACTTTTCGGAAATTTGGAGAAATATAGTTATGAAGATAGAACAGATGGGGCTCATCGTTAAAAGAGACGACGGCTCCGAGATAGTAAATTACGACGATCCCAACTTCCCGTCCTATATCTACGACGGCTGGATAGCGCCGAAGGTCACATGGGAGGGCGTTCCACACTTCCATGAAGACATAGAGATTATGACCATCAAGGAAGGCCAGGTCGCTTATTTTGTTAACGGCAAAGAGCTCCTTCTAAGGGCAGGCGATACGATCGTCGTCAATTCAAACCAGATCCACTACAACATGACAGTTAACGGAGGGGTCGCAAAATACGTCATCTGCATACTCCATCCGAGCATACTCGTGAACTCGATCACCGTGGAGATGCAGGCAATAAGACCTATTATCGACAACCAGGATCTCCCCTACATGAGATTCCGTTATATCAATGAACACACTGAATCTATAAGGAATCTCGTTCTCGGGCTGCCGGAAATCAGGCACGATCCTTTCGCGATCACGAAGCAGTTCTATCAGATATGGGACATTATAAGAAAACATGCCGAGACGCTTGGCGCGACCGAAGAAGTCGTGTCAGATCCGAAGATCCAGTCTTTCAAGTCCATGATGAACTTCATCTCAAACAACTATCAGAAACAGGTCACATTAGCTGATATTGCCGCCAGCGGCAGTGTCAGCAAGTCTTTATGCAACTCACTCTTCCACCAGTATGTCGGGGAATCGCCGATCAATTACCTGATGCACTTCAGGTGCCGCAAAGTGGCGGAACTCCTGCGTTCCGGCGGAATGTCCATGTCAGAGATAGCATCGCTGACGGGTTTCGGCGGCGTGAGCTACATGTCAGAAACTTTCAGGAAATTCTTCGGGAAATCACCCCGCGAATACCGTAAACAGTGGGCCGTATAGTCTGAAAACCGTTAACTCTTAATTTACAGTTTGTGTTCAATATAGACACTTCCGAAACAATTTGGTGCAAGTTATATAATTTCACACCTGATATAATTGCCGTATATAACTCGAAATATCGCTTCAAGGGTGCGTATTGATGGTCAGAAAAGGCAAAACCAAGATAGATAGAACCTTAGTTAAGCTTTCTCTCAACAAGGAAGCCCCTAAGAGCGCATTCATACTTCTGGTAATGCTCTATTTTATCGCCACCTTCTTTACGGCCTACGCCGCAAGGACCCAGGGCGTTTTGACGATCGGAGACATCCCCATAGCATATGCTTCGCTGACCGGCGTTTTCTCGATGCTCGGAAACATCTGCGTCATCTGCCTCGTCATGCTCTTCCGCAAGGTCGGATATTTCGTATCGCTTGCACTGCTCCTTTTCCAGTTCCCGATGCTCGTTATCAACACTTTCGTGCGCCATAACTACGCGGGCATACCCGGTTTCTTCACTAATGTCCTCATAATCGTGGCGATAACGATAATCTTCTTCGCGAACAGAAAGATCACCAGATATCAGCAGAGCATCCGCGACCAGGCCGTAACAGACAGGCTCACGGGCCTCCCGAACCGCTTCGCGTGCGGCGAGCTCATGCAGGATTACATCAAGCACAACGAGAGGTTCACGGTCGTTTCCGTCGACCTCAACAACTTCAAGAGCATCAACGACACGATGGGTCACCACGCGGGCGACAAGGTCCTCAAGGAGATCGCCGACAGATGGATGAACCTGGCTGATTCCGCGAAGACCGGGACGGTCGATTTCGTCGCAAGGATCAGCGGCGATGAATATCTGCTCATCATAAGCGAATACGGATCGGAAACCGCTCTGGAAGATTCTCTCAATGCCTATAAGGCCGAGCTCGAGAAAAAGATCACGATAGACGACTGCGACTATTACATGACCGCCTGCTTCGGTTATGCGCAGTATCCGGAGCACAGCGACGACTACAACACCCTGTTCGCCTATGCCGATTCCGCGCTGCATGAAGTTAAGAAGAGCGGTTCAGGCAGCCGTGTCCTTAAGTTCTCGCAGGATCTCCTCCACGCCGAGAAGACTCTGGAGATCGAGCGCAAGATACGTACCGCTTTAAATAACAATACGATATTCTTCCATCTCCAGCCCCAGTATGACATGAATCATAAGCTCCGCGGATTTGAAGCTCTCGCCCGCATGAAGGACGACGACGGATCCTTCATCAGCCCGGCCGACTTCATTCCCGTTGCGGAAAAGACCGGTCTCATCGACCGCATCGATCTGCGCGTTTTCGATCTTGCTGCTGGATTCCTGAATGACATCAGCGGCGCAGACAGCGATCTCATGCTGAGCGTAAACGTCTCCGTCAGACACCTCATGAAGAATAATTTCATCGAAGAGATGAAGAAGGTCCTTGAAACACACAATATCGCGCCCGAGCGCATCGAGGTCGAGATCACCGAATCCATCATGATCGATTCGGCTGAAAAGGCGCTGCAGCGCATCGATGAGATCAAGCAGATGGGCATGAAGGTCGCGATCGATGATTTCGGAACTGGTTATTCGTCACTGAGCTACCTGAACAGCTTCCCTTCCGACATGCTTAAGATCGACAAGTCCTTCATCGACCAGATGAACCTCAGCGATTCTTCAAAGCAGTACGTAGCCATGATCATCTCCATAGGTCACGTTCTCGATCTGAAGGTAATCTCCGAAGGCGTCGAATCCGCCGATCAGGTGGAAGTGCTGAAGAAAATCGGCTGCGATTACATCCAGGGTTACGTCTGGGGCAGGCCGGTTCCGCCCGAAGAGGCATCCGCACTCGTTAAGGCTGAAAAGTAAGTTCTCTCTATATCCTTTCGATATCCCCGCCTGAGTTTCAGAGCCACTGTATGAACGCCGTCTTGTCGGTGGAGTTATATCCGGCATTCTCGTAGAAACGCAGCGTCTCGGGTCTCTTTGAGCCCGTCAGGAGCATCATCTTGTAGCAGTTTTCCTTTAAAGCTATATCTTTCGCATAGTCGAGGCACGCGCCCGCGTAGCCGTGCTTTCTGTGATCTTTATGGGTTACGACGTTCTCGACGAACGCATAAGGCCTGACATTCCTCGAAAGATTGGGGATTATCACGCACACGCATGAGGATACGATCTTGCCGTCAAGCTCGTACACGATCAGGTGATGGTTCGTGTCGTTTATTATCTGATCCCAGGTGTCCTTGAGATGCTCATCATGTTCGGGAATGCTCTCCTCATGAAGACAGAGATACAGTTCGAGTATGGCATCCAGATCTTCTTTGCGTGCTTCGCGTATCATGGCAGAACCTTCTTTCAGTCGTTTGCTGTTTTCGATTATATCATCTGAACATCTCTTCCCCGCTCGCGAAAAGACGATATTCCCGTGGATCTTCCTCCCGCGAAAAACCGACGGCCCGTAGAACCCCGCTCAAAAAACTGACGGCCCGGGAACGTTTTTTGCTATAATCTCTGCATCGGAAAAAGGAAGGACGCCTTCAACAGATATGAAGAGAAAAGTTTTCGCGATAATAATGTGCGCCGCAGTGCTTGCCGGGACATCCGGCTGCTTCAGGCAGCTCGTCGAGGAGTCACCTTCGACCGCCGAAGGAACTGAAGAGCCTTCCGAAGCCGTCTCATCAACAGCAGATCCCGCCGAACAGACCAGTGCCGGCGGAAAAGACGATGCATCCGGTCTCTTAGTGGATGACGGCTCCGAATACCCTCCGGAGACCGAGGCCTTTGTCGAATTCAGCGATTACCTGCCGGGCTTTGCCACCTTCGAAGTCACATCGGAAGATCTCGTGGACGGCAGATGGGCCGACAATATTTCCAACACCCATATCGGCGAAAACGAATCGCCAGAGCTCAAATGGGAGCCCGTGGAAGGCGCCGGCCAGTACGTTATCTACATGGTCGACAGGAACTCGAACGGTTATCTGCACTGGAAGTCGGAAGGGATAACGGAAACGGAACTCCCGCACGGCTGGGCACATAAGCTTACCGAATACAACGGACCTCATATCGGTCACGGCTATACCCACACTTTCGACGTCTACGTAATAGCTCTCAAAGCCCCTGTCGAAAGGCTCAAGGGCGCGCTGAACGCGGTTAATCCGAGAATGCAGGAATTCTTCCTCGAGCTCGACACCGACAGCGAGGGCAACACGGGGAACATAATAGCTTACGGAAAAGTATCGGGTCTTTACACCGACGCAAGATTCAGGAACGGCAAGGTATCCACTGAACCGTATTATATGTAAGCAAAGGCTTCCCTTGCTTTAGTTACCGGCATCAGGTAACACATTAGAAACGGAATGTTTGCTTTATTCGGATTGATACACATCTTAAGAACAATAGAATAGTCTTATCAAGAATTATTTGGAGGCTTATATGAGCGATCAGGTCAAACAGGCAAGAAATTGGAAAGCGGCGGCTGCGACGGCATCGGCAGTTGCCCTGATAGCGATAGTGGGACTTATCGTTGTCATCTGCAGGGATTCGGGATTATTCGGGAATGCTGCCGTAAACGTGGATGTTACGGAAGCACCTGTATCAGAGAGCATAGCGGATGAGAGCGAAGAGACTGCGGATGTGACAGCGGATGCAAGCGAAGCCGGAGAGACTGCCGAAGCTTCCGAAACTGCCGAGACATCAGCAGCCGTCGAGATCGACCCTCTTTCTTTATGGACTGAAGGAAGCGAAGCCCGTGAGGCTCTGATCTCATATATCGACACTGTCACGGATGAGAGCAGTCCCGACTATATCCCCGTCGAAAACAGGATCGCGGTCTTTGACATGGACGGCACGATCCTCTGTGAGACGGATCCTTATTATTTCGACCACTGCATACTGATGTACCGCGTGCTCGAAGACCCTGACTACAAGGACAAGGCATCTGCTTTCGAGAAGGACGTTGCTAAGCGCATCAAGGCGCTGTGCGAAGGCGACAAGACCGTCAAGGTATCCATGGTCGAGCACGGACAGGCCGTTGCTTCCGCATTCGCAGGCATGACGATCGAAGAGTTTGAGGATTACGTCGCCGAATTCAAGAAGCAGCCTGCACCCGGCTACGAAGGCATGACCAGGGGTGAGGCCTACTACAAGCCCATGCTCGAGGTTATAGATTATCTTCAGGCAAACGACTTTAAGGTCTACATCGTAAGCGGAACAGACCGTCTCATCGTCAGAGGCCTCATAAAGGATTCCGTCGACATCCCGAGGAACCAGCTCATCGGCTCCGACGAGACCCTCGTGGCAACGGGCCAGGGCGATACCGACGGCGAGGAATACACATTCACCGATCAGGATAAGCTCGTCCTCGGCGGCGAATTCATCATCAAGAACCTGAACACGAACAAGGTCACGGTCATCATGGAAGAGATCGGCGTCCAGCCCGTTCTCTCTTTTGGCAACAGCACGGGCGATGCCGCAATGGCCGAATTCGTAACGAGCAACAATCCTTACAAGAGCCTGGCCTTCATGCTCTGCTGCGATGACACCGAGCGAGAGAACGGCAACGTCTCCAAGGCGGACAAGATGAAGGACCTCTGCGCCGAGTACGGATGGGTTCCTGTCTCCATGAAGAACGACTGGACGACCATTTACGGCGAGGGTGTTAAGAGAAAATAATTCCCGGCTTAGACTGGTTTTCAAGGATTCACAGACCCCGCATTTCCGGTAAGTTCCTGAAACGCGGGGTTTTTCTTATTTCGATACCTTGTTGCGGGACGGTCATCTTCAGGGTTATTATCTTTACACCAACAAACAAGGGGAAAAAGGAATGGAAAGACCGCAAAGAGAAATAAGAGCCGTATATACGGACGAGACCATAAGAGTCTATCAGGCGTACAACAGGACAATAGCCGAAGAGGCCGTCAGGTGCGGCACTTTCGGCGCGCATTTCAGCATGAACAGGATGACGTGGATAAAGCCGTCGTTCCTGTGGATGATGTACAGGTGCGGATGGGGACAAAAGCAGGACCAGGAACGTGTGCTCGCGATCGACATCAGCCGCGCGGGGTTCGACAAAGCCGTAAAGAGCGCAGTGATATCGACATATTCGGAAGCTTTGGGCATCACAAAGGAAGAATGGCAGGAACAGGTCAGATCCTCCGACGTAAGGGTCCAGTGGGATCCAGAGAAGGACGTAAACGGCAACGATCTGCCTTACCGCTCGATTCAGATCGGTCTGCGCGGCGAAGCGGTGAAGGAATACGTAAACAGCTGGATAGTAAAGATCACCGACATCACGGATCAGGTCAGCGAACTGTATGCTCTTAAAGAAGCCGGAAAAGATATCAGCGGAATGCTCCCCGAAGAAAAAGTGTATGATATCAGATAGCATAATGCCGGGCATAAATACGTCCGTGGTTTTGCGCTGATAAGGGAAAAGGGAGATCAAATGGTACATTTCGGTTTTTCGTATGTGGGCTTGATATATATCGCAATGCTCCTCATACCCAACTTCATATGGGCGAAAAACAAACCCAAAGATTACGACAGATACGTCGGCAACGAGAATAAGTTTCTGGGGATCCTCGAAAGGATCGGCGAGGCCGGGAACATGGTGCTCGTGCTTATCTTTTCGGACTTCAACATCAGGCCTTTCACGGTGTGGTCTGTCTGGCTCATCGCATCTTTCATTCTGATGGTCCTCTACGAGCTCTACTGGGTAAGGTATTTCAGGAGCCCGAAAACGATGGCCGACATGTACTCGTCCTTCGCGGGCTTCCCCGTGGCGGGAGCTTCCCTGCCCTGCATCGCGTTCTTCTGCTTAGGGCTCTACGGCAGCAACATATTCCTGATCGTGAGCACGCTGATACTCTCGGCCGGTCACATCGGGATACACATAATGCACCGCAACGAGGTGGTGCCGAAGAAGAAAAAGAACCGGGCACTGACCGTTCTGAAGGTGCTGATATTAATCCCCGTGACTGCATTTCTCGCGGTGACGATCGTAGTGATAGCGGTACGCAACGTCAGCTGGTTCAGAAACTACATAGACACGTCCAAGGGCATAAACGAAGCTGTATACGTTCCCATCGGAGGCCAGGAGCAGTATCTGCTCATAAGAGGGCGCGACATAAACAATCCGGTCATCCTGTACATTCACGGCGGCCCGGCGGGTCCGGATTCACCTATTGCAAATGTCTACACGGATCCGCTTATAGACGACTACACGTTCATCTGCTGGGATCAGCGCGGCTGCGGCAGGACTTACTTCAGAAATGCAGGAGAAGATCCCGATAACAAAACCGTTGATTTTGAGACCGCACTGAGCGATACCGACGAACTCGTCGATTACATCCTTAACAGGTTCGGCAAAGACAAGGTGATCCTGATGTGCCACTCCTACGGCACCGTTGTCGGCACGGAATATATACGAGAACATAAAGACAAAGTCTCTGCTTATATCGGCATCGGACAGTTCGTAAACGCAAAGGAGTCTGACACGCTCTCATATGAGGACGCGATCCGCGACGCTTCGGCAAACGGTGAGGACACCTCCCCCATCGAGGAAGCTCGCACGCAGTACCTTAACGGCAGCACGCTCACGGATTACATGGCGCTTCGCCGGGCGACGGCCAAATACCATCCGGCAAAGAACACCGCAGACACGACCATGCTCGCTGTTTTCTCGCCTTATGCCGGGACAGACGACATCAGGTGGGTAATGAAGCAGATGGATCTCAAGAACTTCTATCTCCTCGAGAAAAACCTGATGGATACCGTTTTCGCTTACGACATCTATGAACACGGGCTGACGTATGACGTGCCTGTCCTATTTATCTCGGGCGACTGCGATTATGTGTGCAACTTTGCGCTCGTCGAAAAATACTGCGATGACATTACGGCTCCCCGCAAGGAATATGTCGCGATCGAAGGAGGCGGACACACGCCTCACTACGAGACGCCGGAGCTTTTCGCAGGGTATGTAAAAGAGTTCCTCGCAGGGGTATGATACATATAAAAAAGGCGGAGGAAATATGGAACTGAAGACCGGGAGCAGGCGTCCGGGTATGGACTTTTCAGTAGATGTTTTCTACGAACAGACGAAGGGATTTTCCAAATACCTTAACGATCCCGGCACCTACAAGATGGTCCTGGTCAGGACAGGTTCATTTGTCATTGATGACAACGGTGAATACTGCACCATAACCGCGCCGGCCTCCATTATCCTGAATGAGAGAGCAGACTTCAAGGTCGTCTCCGAAAGCGATGTCATTTCGCGCACCATATACTTCAAACCGACGTTCATAAGAGAGGAATTCACCTTCGAAGCATTAAGGTCAGGCAGATACGAGAAGTTCTTAAGTGCCGTAAAGGACTGCGGCGGGATGGATCCCCAGGAGCGTTTCCTGCAGGCACTCGACGGCGCCGCACAGTTTGAGAGCTGCTATAAAGAGTCTCTCTATCAGGATGCACTTCTCATGATGGAGTTTAACAGGCATTCCAGAGACATCATCTACTATTCCCTGATGCCGCAGGAATATGACGCGGTAAACAGGATGGTCGCCAGCGTCAGATATGACCTCCTGGAGCAGCCGGACAGTTTCTGGATACTCCGTGTCAGGTATTTCATCATCTCCCTGCTCTTCATGGTCACTGCCGATTTCTACAGGAACTACCGCCAGGATGAGATCTATAAGGATCCGCTGGTCGCGAAGGTTACAAGATACCTGTGGGATCATCTGGACGAGGACATAACGCTTGCCACCATCCTTAAGGAATTCCGCATCAACAAGAATACTCTGAACGATGCATTCAACAGGGAGATGTCCATGTCCTGCATGGCCTATCTTACACAGCTCAGGATAAACCATGCCAAGAGGCTCCTTCAGTTTTTCGACCTCTCGGTCAGTGAGGTATGCAATGAATGCGGCTATAAGGATGTAAGTTATTTCTCGAAAGTATTCAAGAAGAACACCGGCATGTCCGCATCAGAATATCAGAAGAAGATGAAGGACCTGTGCTGATATTACCTTGATATGTGCCGATATTCCTAACTCCGGCCGTCCAAAGAATGTAACATCTAATTACAATCTCTTTGGAGGAAATCAGGCATGAAAAAGATACTTACACCGGCAGCACTCATACTCACAGCAGCCATAGCGCTCTGCGGATGCGGCTCTTCACCTGCCCCCACTGCTTTTGAATCACAGTTAAAGACAGAGACAAAGACCGTAAACGTCACTGAAGGCATGTTCCCCAGTGTCATCGACATGGAGACGACCTATCTTCAGGATGAGCCAAACGGCGAATGGAAAGCTGCGAGCGAGGTCATCTCCGGCATGAGACTTGCAGACGGTTTTGATATCAGCGATTCCGTATGGAAGATAACCTCCGATGACGCGACAACGCTCTTCTCTGGACTCGACAGTTCGTTCAAGGACGTTAAGGCGACTCTGTATCTGCATTTCAGCGCAGACGCAAAAGACATAACGGCTGAGAGAGTGGTCAACGGCGACGGCACGTCCAAGATGGCTGTAAAGCTCAATACGACTGCGGACGCGCTCTTTGACTGCAACGGCACAAAGTTCAACGTGTTTGACGTAAAGATAATAAGCGCCGACGTTGTTCCCGACGGATCTGCAAAGATAACGGCGAATGTCGACGGCGGTGAAGGCATAATAAGCGTACCCGCTAACGTTTCAAAGGTCGAGATGAAAGACTACCTCATAAGGCAGTCGAGCACATACATAACTGTCGTTTCTTTTGAAGATCTTCCGACGTTCAGCGTCACTTCTTCAGACCTCATTAACGGTGTCTGGGACAATAAGATATCCAACACCGGCGTTGGCGAAAACATATCACCCGAACTCACCTGGGACGCTGTCGACGGCGCCACGCAGTACGTTGTCATTATGATCGACGGCGGATGGCTCCACATGGACGTCTTCACTTCCGAAACTTCCCTCGCGTCAGGCGCTATTGGCAGAGGCGAACGCGGCGCGCAGTATATCGGTCCCTACCCTCCGAAGAACGATCCGCACACATATACGGTCTTCGTTTTCGCGCTGAAGAACGAGCCCGGCAACGTAAGGTTCGGCTTCGACAGCGGCAGCAATAATCTCGACACCATCTACAAGGGACTTGATGCCGACGTTGACGGCAACAGCGGAAACGTGCTGGCATACGCGAGACTGGACGGCAACTTCACATTAAGAGGATAAGCACATACCAGATCCGTGAGATCCCCCGCAATCGCGGCGCGGGTGCTGTTTTAACCTCACATCTGATATCCGATATCTCCCCTGTCGTATATAATGACGGTATGGGAATACCGCTTTTGCGGGCATAAAGGCATCTGTGCCGGGAGATATAGGAACAGTATGAGAAATGCATTTATAAAGGCCGTATCAGCCACACTCGTGTTATCCGTGGCGCTGTCTGCCGCATCGTGCGGAGAAAAGCCCGGAAACAGTTCACGCGAGATAAGGAAGATATCTGAAGACACCCCATGGTTTGAGGCAGGAACCATTACCGTCGACTCAGGGGCAGATCCAGACAAAGAGGTCGAATACTGCTATCAGCATTTCGCCGGATCGGATGAAAAACTGCTCGTCGTCTTTACGCAGGGACGTTACAGGGAACCTCCCCGGAATGAGATAGACTGGGACACATATAATTACAACGAGGCAAATTTCGCCGTCATTGCCGTGATCGACAGGGACACGGATTCCGTGGTAAACACCATAGACCTGACAAACGGCATCGATAAGGGTCTGACCTCATTCGAACATGTCGATACCGCGTCTTACATAAACGGAAAGATCACCGTAAAGACCACGTCAAAAGAGAGGGATTACGACCCGCTGACGGGAGAACTTCTGGACACTCGTTCGGTAAACGGCAGCTATGGCGCCATCTCACAGTACTTTAAGGTCGGCGACTATGTGGTAGACGTCGAAAAGAATTTCGATGATTACGGCAACATCGGCAGCAATCTGAACATCAAGACTCCCGACGGAAAGACCGAAACGATAGAGCTTAAGGAGATGGATTCGACAATCTACATACAGGCAGTCCTCGCCATAAACGATACGACGGCTGCGGTTCCCGTCGATACCGGTAAAGGATACAAGGTATATGAGCTCGATCTTACGACCTGCGAGCTGACAGGTGCGGATCTAAAAGATTACGAATGGCTCGACATGGACAACCTCGGGATCTCGTTTACGGGCTCCGACGGGCTTGTCTATTACACTGCATCCGACGGAATCTACAGGATCGACGCCGGCAAAAAGACCAACGAGCAGATCTTCGATTACGGCTGGTGCGGCATAAACAGAGGCATTATCGAAAATCTCGAGCTCGCCGAATGTTCGGAAGATTCCATCATCCTCGTCGGCCAGTCAGAACACCCGTCGCTTTACGACGGCGGCAGAAGCGATTTTGAGATCATCGAACTTAAAAGAGCCGAAAAGAATCCCCACGCCGGAAAGATCATCCTCGAGCTGTACGCGCCGTGGATCGAAGAGGATGTCGGAGAAGCGATCACGAGATTCAATGAGACAAACAAAAAATACTTTATCGAGACAGCAGACCGTTATAACAATGCCTCATACAACGATTCCACCGCCGACTTCCGTCACATGGATAAAGACGACATGGATATTTATTATCTTAATACAGCAACGGGGCTGAGCAACGCTCTTGCCATGGACATATTAAACGGCGAAGGGCCTGACATCCTGATAAACACGAGCAAATACGGCCAGCTCAATAATCCCGATTACCTCGCGGATCTGACTCCCTACATCGGCAAGTCCGAACCGGGTACGTATTTCGACAACATAATCGAGGGCGCAAAGACGGACGGAGCCATCTATCAGCTGCCCGTAAGCTTCATAATCGAAGGCATATACACGGATTCGAGTGAAGCCGGCAGCTCAGGCACGGGCTTCACGCTTGAGGAATACAACAGGTTCGTGAAAGACTCACTTAACGGCACCGATCTCATCGTTTCTGGCCAGGCCGTCTATTTCGCCAAGCTGTTCAACACCATGAGGGACAAGTTCATAAAGGACGGAAAGGCCGACCTCACAGGGCCCGAGTTTGCCGAGCTTGCGGAATACGTAAAGGAAAACGTCCCAGAGGAAGCCTCTTCGTACAACGACATCCCGTGGGAAGTATATAACTATGCGATGTATGAACCCTGCTACGGGATAGGCGGATTTCTGGGCAGCAAAACATCTTTCATCAAGGACCCGGTAATACTCGGCATCCCTTCCCTCGACGGACGGGGCCCGATGTTCACCTCACAGTGTTCAGTCGCAATATCCGCACAGGCCACGGACATCGACGCATGCGGTGAGTTCGTCAGGATCCTTTTGTCAGACGAGATACAGACCGAGCTGGCAATGAATGATAATTTCGTCATCAACCGCAGCGCATTCCGTAATGCCGGCAAGGCTGCGATCGAATATTACAACAACGGCGGAAACCAGTTTGCAAACGGCTCGGGGGTCTATGTGGAAGGCGAAAAATACTCTGAAAAAAACATCGAAAAAATCGAAAAAGTCATCGGGAGCTGCTCATGCATGTCCAACGAGGACTCCGCCATAAGCATAATATTGATAGAGGAAATGCCAGCGTATTTCCTTGGCCAGAAAGACCTGTCGAAGGTTATTTCCATAGCCCAGAACAGGGTGCAGAAGGTGCTGGACGAGAGAGGATAGTTTCCTTCTGATCTGCTACTGAATGTTTTCCTCTCCCCACTTCTTCAGTTCCAAAAGAATCGGGATGATGCTCTTCGCTTTGTCCGTGAGTCTGTATTCGACACGGACCGGCATCTCGTCGTACTGTGTGCGGAGGACCAGGCCGTCAGTTTCCATTTCCTTTAGCGATGTGGCGAGCATTGTGTTCGTGATGCCGTAGATCTCTCTTCTGAGTTCGCCGTATCTTACGACTTCCTTCTGATCGATCAGACAGAGGATGAGGATCTTCCACTTGCCGCCTATTATGTCCAGGACGCGCTTTAATCCGCAGCCCTTTCCCGCGATATCCTCACATAAGACTTCTTTTTTGCTCATATTTATTCTCCTCTGCTGTGACCCCGGTAAGGATTTCCGTACCAGGTCAATATAATCTGCGTACTTGATACGGAAATTATACCAGATATACTTGAAGTATCAAAGGCAAACCCAAATATAGAAGGAGGTTCAAAATGGAATACAGATTTAATGAGAACAATTTCGCTGATGAGGTAATGAAGAGTGATATGCCGGTCATGATAGATTTTTATGCGGAGTGGTGCGGTCCCTGCCGCATGATGTCACCGGTCGTCAGCCAGTTCGCAAAAGACTACGACGGAAGAGTAAAGATCGGCAAGATCAATGTTGATGAGGAAAGCGGTCTGGCAGCAAGATTCGGCGTTCAGAGCATACCGAGCTTTGTCTTCATCAAAGACGGCATGGTGGTCGACATGATCACGGGCGCCATGCCGAAGCCGGTGCTCAGGAATTATCTCGAAGATCTCGCGGCAGGTTAAAACGGTTAACCCTTGCCGCAAAACAGTAATAGAATAGAGGAAAACGGAAAAATGTTTTCGCGGGGAGGTATAAATATGGATAAACTCAGGATCGCTTTTTTCGATGCCAAAGACTATGACAGACAGTCGTTCACAGAGTCAAACAAAGATGCCGGCTACGACATCACATTCCTCGAAACAAGACTCACTTCTGACACGGTAAAACTGGCTGAAGGCCACGATGTCGTATGCGTCTTCGTAAACGACGACATCAACAGGGACGTCATTGACCAGCTTGAAAGACTCGGTGTGAAACTCGTTGCATTAAGATGCGCCGGTTATAACAACGTAGATGTCGAATATGCTTACGGAAAAGTCCACATCGTACGTGTCCCCGCCTACTCCCCTTATGCGGTAGCCGAGCATGCGATGGCGCTCCTTTTGACATCAATAAGGAGGATCCACAAAGCTTATATCCGCACCAAGGATTTCAACTTCAGTCTGAACGGACTGACAGGTTTTGACCTTCACGGGAAGACCGTCGGCGTTATCGGCACGGGCAAGATCGGCCGCATCTTTATAGACATCTGCCGCGGATTCGGAATGAACATAATCGCATATGACAAGTTCCCCGCGGCTGATTCGGGAATCGAATACGTTGATCTCGACGAGCTTTGGGAAAAGAGTGACATCATATCGTTCCACTGCCCGCTGACAGAGGAAAACCGCCACATGGTAAACAGAGACACCATCGTGAAAATGAAGAAAGGCGTTGTCCTTATCAACACATCGCGAGGTGCGCTGATCGATTCGGAGGCCCTGCTCGAAGGCATCAAACAGCGCAAGATCGGAGCCGCATGCCTCGACGTTTATGAAGAGGAATCGAACGTGTTCTTCCACGACTATTCCGGTCACATCGTAAACGACGACACACTCGCCAGGCTCATCTCGATGCCTAACGTCATCGTCACTTCACACCAGGCTTTCCTGACGGAAGAGGCGCTCAAGAACATCGCGGATACAACACTCGCAAACATCCGCGAGTTCTTCATCTCAGACACATGCCCCAACGAGGTCTGCTACAAGTGCGCAAACCTCGCCAACTGCAAACAGACGCATGAGAAGAAGTGCTTCTGAACACTTCTTCTCAGTATTGGTTCGTCTGTAGATAACTTCAGTTCTTATTCGGCCGGGAAGTACTCTCTCGTAAGCGTATCGAGATCGAAGCAATTGACCATGTCATAGAACTGGGACTCAGTGATGTAGATAAGACCCGCCGCACCAAGATCACAGTTCGGCATTACGAAAGGTCTGACGTTTTCCGAAGATATCGCGCCGATGGACTTTTCGAGATCATCTGTAGCATTTTGGAGATAAGTCTCGCTGTTCCAATATGCCCTGTAAGCATCGGCAACCTTATTGTGGAACTCTTCTCCGGTCATGCCGAAAGACCCGATGACTTCATCGTCACTTGCAGCCTGAAGAGTGTCCAGATTGTAGTTGAAAACATCATAGGCAACAGCGTCCGTGAAAGTCTCGCTGGCGATAACCACAACAGATAAGATATTACCCCTGGCACCCCATGCATAACGGGTTGCTTCACCGTCTCTGTAAAGGGTTTCCCCTTCCACATCGACAGCCACCTGCAACGGATGTTTTTCACTGACGTGTTTACTGATCTCCGCATTGATAGATACGGCTTCCTCGCCATCCACAACAATATATGGAATGACCGTTTTAAATTCATAGTTGCCGTCCTGCATTATCTCTACTGTCTGGGGCGTAACTTCCACCTTATGGGTTGAGATAACTGTTTCTGTTGATTCTTCCG
This sequence comes from uncultured Clostridia bacterium, assembly GCA_947167045.1. Lineage (GTDB taxonomy): Bacteria > Bacillota > Clostridia > Saccharofermentanales > Saccharofermentanaceae > Saccharofermentans. The sequence continues at coordinate 3,546 of CAMVGO010000030.1, read as the reverse complement.
TCTCGGATCCCGTTGATTCTGTTGCCGTTTCTGACGGTTTTGTCTCTGTGTCGGACGCCGCAGTATCCGAAGGCTGCGTGCCCGGCTTGCCGTTGGCGCAACCTGCCGATGCAAGGATAACAGCGCCGGCAAGGCCTGCTGCGATAAGTGTCTTGAATTGTTTCATAAAATAAATTCCTTTCCCCAAAGTATTTATTATATTTCCCTGTTCTAAGGCATGCCCCTAAAACACTGAATTATATCACGCGTGGATTTTCGGGATAAAAACGGGGGCGGAAGGTGGTGTCTGCCGGCTGACCGGGGCTGCTCAAAAAGATTAATTTATCCCGGCAAACGTATTTCGGGCAGTTTGGGATAAAAAGCCGGACAGAAATTATCCCGGGAAGAGGTTTTTGTAAGGATTGGGATAAAAAATGAAGGCAAAATTATCCCAAAGTGATTATCTCGAGAAGATCGGGATAATTTCACGACAAAAATTTATCCCAAATCAATGAAAACACTGTTGGCGGGATAAATTTGCCCTTATAGGTGCCAGTTCCGGAATTTAAATAGTATCGAAATCCGCGTTAAATCCATATTTCCGATACGTTTAGAAAAGCCAAGATATCGTTTTCGGGAAAAAGTCTTCAAAAACGATATCAGCCGACTTTGCAAGATATCGTTTTTTGTTAAAAATCTTCTATAACGATATCTTCGGATCAGCCGAAATATCGTTTTCTGTGAAAAATCCTCAATAACGATATCAGCGGATTAATCATGATATCGTTTTCTGTGAAAAATCTTCAATAACGATATCAGCGGATCAATCATACTATCGTTTTAAGGAAAAACTATTCATTTCCGATACCTGCCTTTTTCGCGCTCTTCGAACCCCGCGGGCCTAACGGAGTCATGGCCACACAACAAAAAAACTGCCCCAAAAGCATTCACTTTTGAGGCAGCCCCATCTGTCAATCTATATCAGTAACAACCCTCACTCCGTAAAAGTCACGCCGTTGATCTCGACACTGCTTATGCCGTCTACATTAAGAACGATTCCGAATCCGTAGGAGAAGTTGCCGCTGCCAGGCTCGCCGTGAAAAGACAGTCCGTAGACCCTGCCCTCAAAAGGAAGCGACAGGATATCTATGACCTCGCCGTCAGCAGAGATAACGTTAAAGCTGTCTATCGACATCTCGGTTAATGATTCGTTCTCGGGGTAAGCCCAGTTTTCATCCAGCTGGCTGACACCGTATGGAGAAACTACTATCTCGGTACCGTCAACGGAACGGAGCGTCTTGGTCGGAACATTTACCTCGTCCATCAGATCGAAATATATTCCTTCGTAGTATGTGTAGTCTTCAACGACCATGTTTCCGTAACCGTCTGACTCGCCTGTTTCGGCATATTCGAAAAACACCAGTCTTTTTGTACGGGAGCCGTCGATATACGCGTTATTCACCGGATACAGGAACGTTATCGAGACCTCATCATCGTCCATTGCAGGTCCGAAACCGCCTTCGGAACCGCCGCCGACAGGATATATCCACTCGCCGGTATCAGCGTACACGAGTTTGGTCCGAGTGGTCATTGTATTAATGTGTTCCTTCGCGTCGTCAGTCAGCGCTGTAAGCGTATAGACGCCCTGGATGAAATTCCCGTCACACATCTCCACGTCCACCGTCAGCCTGATCTTTCCGTTTTCGACGGTATATCCGTTCGCGAGCATGTTCTCTTCAAGCTTCTGCACACCTTCCTCTGTGTAGTAGACGCTTACTTTCTCGCGGTGGGTAAGCTGCGTAAAAGCAAATACGCCTGCAGGGATCACTATTGCCATGGCTGCTGCAACGATAATACCGATGGTTGCTCTTTTCTTAAGACTCGTAACCTTCCTTCCGCTATTTGCCGGGTACTCGTTGACAAAACGCTCGTCGATCCCGCCTGTTATCTTCATGTATTCCTGTTCTTTCATAATGAGCCTTCCTTTCTCTCGATGTAGTTCCTCAGTTCCTCTCTCATGCGGTAGAGCATTATCTTGACCTTGCTCTGAGAGAATCCCGTCCGCTTTGCGATGTCCGATATTTTCTCGTTGTACCAGTACCGTCCGATAAAAACCGCGCGCTTGTCCCTCGGAAGTGTGGCAAGATATCCGTTGATGCACTCCGCAAGTTCGTCACTGCGATCGTCAGTGATACTGCTGCTGTCGGGAATGCACTCATTCATCTCCTGAGTCAGTTCCACGAGCTGTGCCGAGCGTTTTTGCGCGGTGTTTTTCTTTATGACATCCAACGCCGAATTACGGCAGAGCGAAGCAAGGTAAGCAAACAGATTGTCGGGACGATTCGGCGGGATGGTATCCCAGGCGCGGGCATATGCATCGTTGACACATTCCTCCGCATCTCTGCTGTCCGAAAGGAAACGCATCGCAAATCTGAGAAGCCGTCCGTTATAACTGTTCATCGTCTCTCTGATCGCGTTTTCATCCCTCTCGAAAAACAGATCGATTATCTCTTTATCGTCCAACTTACCGTCACCTCCTTCCGCTCTTTCCCTATAAGTAGATTTTTACATCGAAATGGTTACAGCGGTATTCATCGTACAGGAAAAAAGGCGTTTGCGAAAAGCAAACACCAAACTAATCTCGTTAATATAAAAGCCAAATGCCTTATGCTACCCGAGACTGCTGCTCCTGGTGGATAAAAACATAAGGCTCTTTTCCATTTCATAGTTGACAAACATTCGTTCTGGTTCTATTATATTGACAGAACGTTTGTTTGTTTTTGAAAGGAGCCGGTACGATGTCAGAGTTAAAGGAAGTCTTTGCTACATATAAGAAATTATCCTTCACTGACCGTATCGTGTTCTACACAACTCTTTCCAATACCGTAAATGTACACGAGGATAACATTCAGGATTTCCTTATCGAAACACGTATTTGCGATGGTAATACATGTATCTATTGTGAAGGTTCTCATGTTGTTAAAAACGGAAAGCGTAAAGACGGTGTTCAGCGTTTCCTCTGCCGTGATTGCAAGAAGTCATTTATACCGAGTTCCTGCTCCGTTACTTCTGGTACTAGAAAGAACTTGAGTGTTTGGGCTCAGTATCTGAAATGCATGTCGGATAAAAAGACGCTTAAGGAAACTGCTGAAGAATGTTCCATATCGGTAACAACAGCCTTTTACTGGCGGCATAAGATACTGGATGCTCTGCAGGAAGTAACTGACAGAGTATGTCTTGACGGAACAGTTGAAGCTGATGAGACATTCTTTAACGTTTCCTACAAGGGTAACCATAAAAATAGCAGACAGTTCATAATGCCCAGGAAAGCACATAAGAGAGGAAATGACATACACAGTAAAGGTCTGTCATCAGAAAAGGTGTGTGTCCCCTGTGCTGTTGACGGTGAAGGTATCTCATTTGCAAGACCGGTTAAACTCGGTAAGGTAAGTACGGAATGCCTGATAGACGTGTTCAGCGGTATTGTCTCTCCTTCAGCAGTGCTGTGTACTGATAACGAGAAAGCATACCGGCTTTTGGCAAGAAATAAAGCTATCAGACTGATAC
>CAMVGO010000029.1 GCA_947167045.1 uncultured Clostridia bacterium | reverse complement strand
ACGCGGGATTAACTCAGTGGTAGAGTGTCACCTTGCCAAGGTGAAAGTCGCGAGTCCGAATCTCGTATCCCGCTCCACCTAATGAACTGTCTCATCCGAGGCAGTTTTTTTATGCCTGATTTTGGGATTTGCGCTACGGTTTTAGCAGTGGTGTTCTGTCAAGATAACGGACAGTGATTTCACAAAATTAAACACTTAATGTTTTCTTGAACTGGACGTCTTTTCAACCCTTTTCGCCATTGAAAAGGGTCAGATTTTTGCAATCTTTAAAAACGATCATCATCAGTCATTTTCAGAGGGGCGATTTTATCCTAAAAGTTCAAAAATGTTTCACTAGGGATTAATTTTCAGAGGTGATTTTATCCCAAAAGCTTAAAAATACTTCACTTGGGATAATTTTCGTCCCGCATTTTATCCCAAACCTCAAGAAAACTTCATTTAGGGATAATTTTGAACTCAATTTTTATCCACAAATGCAAGAAAACCTCATCTTGGGATAATTTCAAGCTCACCTTCCCAAAGTCGAGGTATCGAAATATTGAAAAGACGAAACCAGGCATTTTCGTGACGTTTTGGTGAAACTCATCTTGGAGATGCCTTTCAGACGCACCAACAAACCCTTCAAACCATTTGCCGTCTTTAAAACGAGCCTGAATTATTGTATATTTATACTATCAATAGAATTTGAAATCCCCGGAGGTATCTCAAGTGAAGGGTATTATTCTCGCTGCAGGAAAAGGCACACGTCTTTATCCGATCACAAAGCCGGTTTGCAAGCCGCTGCTTCCAGTTTACGACAAGCCGATGATCTACTATCCGCTCTCCGTTCTTATGGAGGCAGGCATCAAGGATATCCTTGTCATCACACCGCCGGATGATACCAAGCCGTTCGTCGATCTTTTGGGCGACGGATCGCATCTCGGCATTAAGATCCAGTATCTTGAGCAGAAGGTGCAGCGCGGTATCGCTGATGCGTTCATCATCGCGAAAGACTTTATCGGCACCGATTCCGTCTGCCTCGCACTGGGCGACAATATCTTCTACGGACCTTTCTTCAGACGTAAGCTGAGACTTGCAGGACAGCAGGGCGAAGGCGCAGTCATCTTCGGTTACTATGTTGCGGATCCAAGAGCTTTCGGTGTAGTCGAGTTCGATTCCGAGGGCAGGGCTGTTTCCATCGAGGAGAAGCCCAGACACCCGAAGTCAAATTATATCGTTCCGGGTCTGTATTTCTACGACAATGAGGTCGTTGATATTGCGAGCAAGATCGAGCCTTCCGCAAGAGGCGAGCTCGAGATCACTTCCGTAAACGAGGAGTACCTCAAGAGGGGCAATCTCCACGTCATTCCGCTGGGCAAGGAGTTCTCATGGTTTGACGCCGGCAACCCGGACAGCCTTTACGAGGCTGCAGGCCAGATCAGGGCCGCACAGAGATCCGGACGCATGATCGGATGCTTAGAGGAGATCGCTTGGCACAACAGATGGATCGAGAAGGACCAGTTCATTGAGATCGCACGTTCAATGGACAAGACGGACTACGGTCAGTATCTTGCTTCCCTGGGCGAGGACATCTGAGGCTTCTGTTCAGGCGAAGTGACAGGCTTTGCGCCGCGTTCGTTTTTCGAAAAGATAATGCTATAATTGACATATGTCGTTAACGCGGCATATGTCATTTTTTTGGAGGCTGTTAGATGCCGAGACCCGTAAAAGTCAGAAGAGTCTGTGAGGAGCCCAAGTTCACGCGGTTTGCGCCGGTCGGTGCGGGCAAGTTTGACGCGGAGGTCCTCACGATAGAAGAATACGAAGTTATCCGCCACGTCGACTATCAGAAGATGACGCACGAGGAGTGCGCGCTGCAGATGGCTATCTCGAGGACGACCGTGACCGAGATCTACGAGACTGCCAGGCACAAGATTGCGGATGCCCTGATAAACGGCAAGGTGCTGTGCATCGAAGGCGGCAATTACAGGGTGTGCGAAGGCGGCGAATGCTGTGCGGACGGTTGCCGTTCGTGCGACGGCACATCGTGTGGAGAAAGCGGGGCTGACGCGGACGCGTAATAACACGGATCTCACGCGGATGCGGAATAAAAGATGCCGGCATCCCGTTCCTGATTACTAATTCGTGACGAATTCCGGACTTCATAGTAAAAGCGGCATACTTTGTGAGATAATCATATCAGAAACATAGGAAGGAGATCAGTTATGGCTGAGATCGTAGTAAATGACAGTAACTTTGAATCGGAGGTCCTCGCGAGCGAGCTCCCCGTTCTTGTGGATTTCTGGGCTGAATGGTGCGGTCCCTGCAGGATGCTCGGACCCGTTATCGAATCGATCGCCGAGAAATACGAAGGCAAACTCAAGGTCTGCAAGATCAATGTTGACGAGGCAATGGAGACAGCCGAGAAGTACATGATCTCCAGCATTCCCGCAGTCAAGTTCTTTAAGGGCGGCGAGGTCGTAAACGAGTCCATCGGATTCGTCCCCCAGGCAAAGCTCGAGCAGATCATCGACAGCATAGTCTGACGGCTCGAAATATCAGACGCAACTAAATCAGTTCATCAAAAATCCCGGCTTCACGTGTTGAAGTCCGGGATCATTTCATTTCCTGACGAATCGTATTCCTGGATAAAAGCGTTGTCCTGGCCTTTTGACGCGAGGTAATCGGCCAGCGTCCCGCATGTCCTTTTCGAAGGGCGCTCAGCGAGCCTGCCGGTGCACGAGGGCATCGGAGTGTACTGGCTCATGAGGCTTATATAGATGCCGTTACCGTATCTCGATGTCAGGTAATCGAGCACGTGCTTGGAATCGAAAAGCCCGCCCGGCAATATCAGGTGCCTTACTATGACGCCTTTCTTTATCAGTCCGTCATCGCCCAGTACGACGGGTCCCGTCTGTCTTACCATCTCATCTACCGCACTGCAGCAGACGGAGAAGTAGTCCGGTGCGTGAGAGTATTCGGACGAGAATCTGGATGAGAAGTATTTCATGTCGGGCATGTATACATCGACAAGTCCGTCGAAAAGTCTGAGCGTTGATACGAGATCGTACCCGGAGCAGTTGACCGCGACGGGGATCTTCAGGCCCGAAGCTTTCGCCTTTTCGAGAGAGGCGGCAACGGCAGGGGCGAAGTGCATGGGTGTAACGAGATTTATGTTGTTGGCGCCCTTTTCCTGAAGCTCGAGATAAGCGGTGCAGAGCGCACCGGCGTCCATCTGCAGGCCGTGTCCCGTCGGTCCTCTCGATATCAGATGGTTCTGGCAGAATACGCAGCCCAGACTGCAGCCTTCGAAAAAGACCGTGCCGCTTCCGGCGGTGCCCGAGACGATGGGCTCCTCGCCGTAGTGGAGCTTTATGAGGTTTACGACAGGGGTTGCAGGCATCCTGCAAAAGCCGGTCTTCCCGGACGTCCTGTCGGCTCCGCATTTCCGCGGGCAGAGATTGCAGTTGGCAAATAAATCTTCCATATCAGCGCTATTTTACTACGAATGGCAGGCGGCCGTTGTTTTTATATCCAAACGCAGAGAAATTTCGAAGGGTAAATTACAGACATTTTACCTCAAATCTGTTCGGCGTCGTGGTGATAGAATCTATTCATGGCCATACATGAAGAATGCGGAATTTTTGGAATTCACGGAAGCGCTGACTGCGCGAGTGATGTTTATTACGGGCTTTTCAGTCTTCAGCACAGAGGACAGGAGAGCTGCGGTATCGCCACAAATGATGACGCAGCAATAGAATGCGTCAAGGGTATGGGACTTGTCGGCGATGTTTTATCACATGACAAGATAAGTAATCTCAAAGGCGATATAGCCATCGGCCACGTAAGATATTCTACTTCGGGCGGGAGCGTCCCGGAGAACGCACAACCTATCGTCACTCAGTATTCCAAGGGAACGCTTTCCATCGCACATAACGGAAATCTCACCAATGCCGATAGTCTCAAGAAAGAGCTTGAAGACAAGGGCGCCATATTTCACACGACTACCGATTCGGAGGTAATTGCTTACCTTATCGCGAGCAAGAGGTCCTCGACTCCTTCGGTTGAAGAAGCCGTCAAGGAAGTAATGGGTATCATCAAGGGCGGATATGCGCTCCTGGTCATGAGCCCCAGGAAACTTATCGCTGCAAGAGATCCGTATGGCTTGAAGCCGCTCGTCATGGGCAAGCTCGATGACGCGGTAATATTCTGTTCCGAAACGTGCGCGCTTGAGGCCGTCGGAGCGGAGTTCATAAGAGACATAGCGCCCGGCGAGATAGTCGTCGTAGAGAGCGGAGAGATCAGATCGGTCGATTCCGGCATCCGGCGCAATATGAAGAAGTGTATCTTCGAGTACATTTATTTCGCGAGACCCGACTCTGTAATAGACGGCATATCAGTTGCAGAGGCGAGAAGGAACGCCGGCAGGATCCTTGCCAGAAAGCATCCCTGCGACTGCGACATCGTAATAGGCGTTCCAGAATCGGGCATTGACGCCGCGCTGGGTTTCTCGGCCGAATCAGGCATCCCGTACGAGAAGGGATTCGTCAAGAATTCCTACGTCGGAAGGACCTTCATAAAGCCCTCTCAGGAGCAGCGCAAACAGGCCGTCAAGATCAAGCTCAACCCCATCTCTTCCGTCGTCCGTGGCAAGAGAGTAGTTATAATTGACGACTCGATCGTCAGAGGAAACACGATCGCCAATCAGGTAAACATGCTGAGGAGCGCGGGAGCCACTGAGGTCCATGTAAGGATCAGTTCGCCGCCGTTTATGCATCCGTGCTATTACGGAACGGACGTGCCTGACGAGGAGTATCTTATCGCCTGCAGTCACACAATCCCCGAGATTTGTGGCATAATAGGCGCTGATTCACTGGGTTATCTTGAACCCTCTGATCTTGATGTGATGCTGGGCGGCGATGATTTCAGATATTGCGATGCCTGCTTCACCGGCAACTACCCGGAACGATGAAAGGGTTCGGAAATGTCACACGCGGAGTTCCCTCAAAAGGGACGCGAGAGAGCGAAAGTAAGGTCTGCTGACGCCGCAGTTTTTAAAGCGGTGGAGCACGAAGCCGCGCTTGAAAGAGAAGCTCAGAAAAGACAACTTGCCACTCACGCGGGCAGCCCCAGACAGGTAAGAAAAGCTCCCGGAAACATCCGCGAACCCCATTTCGAAAACGATACTCAGAGAGCTCGTGAGCCTCAGAGAGTGCGCCAGCCGCAGCGCTCTGTTGGATCCTCACGCACATCTGAAAGTGAGAGCAGACCGCGGCGGGGACGTGAGCCAAAGAGTGAACGTGCACCTAAGCGGGAAAGCACACCGAAGAGCGAGAAGCCATCTTCCAAACGCTACAGAAAGACGAGAAAGGAAGCCGCGTCATACGGCATAAAGAGAAAGGCGAAGTTTACGACGCCTCTGCTGGTTATCCTGCTTTTGGAGATACTCGTCTCGATCGTTGCGGTCGGCGCCTATACCATCTACAACGAAGACACCGAGATGCTCGTCCGCGAGCACACGATAGAGGCGGGTTCGACCGCTGATGTCGGAATGTATATCACCGGTGAACCGAGGTTCCCTGATTACGTGTCGTGCAATCTCGATTTCGCGACTGTCAATTACACCATACCCCAGACGATAAGATTCACGGTCAGGATGTACGGCACGAACTTCCCGTGCGTGCTCGAGATCGTGGATACCACGGCGCCCGTCGCGGAAGGTATCCCGCAGAGCATGTTCTCGGTCGATGAGATCCCGCCGGTCGAGGAGTGCATAACAAATATCTTCGACCTGAATGACGTTACCGTCGAATGGGATTACCTGCCGGACATCACTATGGGCGGTAACCTCACGGCAAAGGCGAAGATCACCGATTCGTCGGGAAACACAACTATCGTGGATGTTCCTTTCAAGGTAACCAGGGACAGCATCGCACCGGTCATCGAAGGATGCGAAGACATCGAGACATACATCGGCGATCCTATAAAATACAGGGAGAACGTCACCGTCACGGACGACATCGACAAGAACCCGACGCTCGAGATCGACACGAGCCAGGTCAACATGGACGAACCCGGCACATACGTGGTCACCTACAGAGCGACCGACTTCACCGGCAACGTGTCAGAAGTGGACATCAGTCTCACGCTGCACAAGAAACCGTCGACATATGTCGAGCCTGAGGTTGTATACGAAGAAGCGAAAAAGATCCTGGACAAGATCACGGACGAGGACATGACCGACATGGAAAAGGCTCTCCAGATCACGTGGTGGGTAAGATACAACGTCTACTATATCTCGAACAGCGACGACTCATCATGGACAAGAGCCGCCTACGACGCGCTCGTCAAGCGCAACGGCAACTGCTACAACTACGCGATGTGCGCGAAGGCTCTTTTCGACGTCGCGGGCATCGAGAACATGATCATCGTAAGAGATCCTTACATACACAATCCGCACTACTGGAACTACATCAACATCGACGGACAGTGGTACCACTGCGACTCTACGCCGAGGATCGGTTACGACAGTTATTTCTTCATGTACACGTCCAAGGAACTGAAGAATTTTTGGCATAACGGCTGGAACGGGTATAATTTCCCTGAGGACAGTTATCCCGAGTCAGCGACGGAATCTGTCCAGAGCAGGATAAGTTACAGCGGACACAAGATAAAGAATTGATATGAAGAAGACTCAGAACGGCCAGGAACAGATGCCACGCCAGCGGAATGCCAACTCATCCGCGGCCGGCAGGACTACCGGTAACGCCGTTCAGCAGAATGCGTCTCAAAGGCAGATGCAAAGCGGTCCTCAGCAGCCGCAAAGAACAGCGCAGATGATGTCCCGGCAGCAGGGTCAGAGAACTGCGCAACAAGTGCAGAGAACATCTCAGCGTCCGGTTCAGAGAACTTACCGGTCACAGCAAAGACAGGCGCCCGCATACGCGAAGAAACCTGTTCAGAAGACGGCCGCACCTTCGTACAATTTCATTAAGCCGCTCATGATAGCGGTCACGGCATTGCTCGTCATACTAGCCGGCGTCAGGGGATATCTTTTCTTCAAGGACGAGAACGGACTTCTGAAAAATGAAGTCACGATAGAGGCGGGGTCGGCAAAGCCTGAACTGAGCATGTTTTTCGAGCAGGAGCCGGCGATACCGGGACTTGTTTCGAGCAATCTGGATTTCGATTCCGTGAATACAGCTCTGCCGCAGACCATCAATTTCAACATCAGCATCTACGGGAAGAACAACGCCTGCAAACTGATAATCGCAGATACGGTGCCGCCTGCCGGAACGGGGATAGCGCAGAGCATCTTTGCTTGTGATGCACTGCCTGACGCGGCCGGTTGCGTGACGGGAATAGACGACATAACTGACGTCACGGTCACCTGGAAAGACGTGCCCGATATGTCGTCCGGAGGAAGCTTCATCGTCTCCGCGCTGCTCACTGACGGATGCGGAAACGAGACCGTCGTGGGTGTTCCTTTCGAGGTGACCAAAGATTCTTCGGCACCCGTGATCGAAGGCGCGCAGGACCTTCAGTACTACATCGGCGACACGGTGTCCTACAGGAACGGCATCAGTGTCACCGACGATTACGACACCGCTCCGTCTCTCGAGATCAACACCGACAATGTCATCCTCACTGAGGAGGGCACATACGAAGTCGTATACACGGCGAGGGATTTTTCGGGCAACGAGGCGAGCGAGACTGTCAGCATAAAGGTCGAAAAAAAGCCCGAGGGATATGTCGAACCCGAAGTTGTTTATGCGGCCGCAAAAGAGATCCTTGACGAGATCACCGAGCCCGGCATGACCGAGGAGGAGATTGCGCTCCAGATCGTCTGGTGGTGCCGCTACAACATTCACTTCATCTTAAGGACATACAGCAATTCGTGGACCGAGGCCGCCTACAATGCGTTCAAGACCCGCACAGGCAACTGTTTTTCGACCGCCTATGCGGTGAAGGCGCTCCTGGACGTCGCCGGCATCGAAAACATGATCATCGAGAGATACCCGTACGAGACCGCCACGCACTTCTGGAATTACGTGAAGCTGGACGGCCAGTGGTATCACTGCGACGCAACCTGGCGCGAGGGCTATGACAGTTATTTCTTCATGTACACGACAAAGGAACTTTTAGACTTCTGGCAGGGCGGTTGGAACGGCTTCCAGTTCAAGCAGGACAAGTTCCCCGAGAGCGCCACCAAGTCTGTGCAGAGCAGGATCGATTACAAGAACCACACGTTTAAGGATGAGTGAGCTCAGTTCTGTCCAAACTTACTTCGGCAAGCAAGTTTCTCGCAAGTTTGTTATAATTCTTAAATAAGAAAAACTAGGGGAGCATAACGTGACGCCTGTACTCTATCTTGTCATTCCGTGCTATAACGAAGAGCAGGTCCTGCCGCTTACGAGCGGCAAGTTCAAGGCTAAGCTCGATGAGCTTGTTTCGGCAGGCAAGATCGCAGGCAACAGCCGCGTCATGTTCGTCAATGACGGCAGCAAGGATACGACGTGGGACATCCTGACTTCGCTCTGTGAAGAGGATGAGCGTTATGCGGCAATCTCCCTTTCGCGCAACAGGGGGCATCAGAATGCGCTCGTTGCGGGACTCATGGAAGCCAAGAAACACGCCGACATCACGATCTCGATGGACTGCGACGGGCAGGACGACATCAATGCCATAGGGCAGATGGTCGACGAGTATGCCAAGGGCAATGAGATCGTTTACGGAGTCAGGAACGACAGGTCTACGGACTCGTGGTTCAAGAGGTCTTCGGCAAGGTCATATTACAGATTCCTTAAGGGTATGGGCGTCGACATCATTCCCGACCATGCCGATTACAGGCTCATGAGCGCAAGGGTGCTCGATGCGCTGGAAGGATACGGAGAGGTCAATCTCTTCCTGAGAGGCATCATTCCGCAGCTCGGGTTTAAGCAGTCTGTCGTCTACTATTCAAGAGCCGAGAGGGAAGCGGGGAAGACTCATTATCCGCTCTCGAAAATGATCGCGCTCGCGATCGACGGAGTCACATCGTTCTCGGTAAGGCCGCTCAGGATCATAACTTTGCTGGGTCTTATTGTGGCTTTTTTGAGTTTTATCGGTATTATCTACGTATTGGTCTCATTCATCTCGGGATATGTCGTTGACGGTTGGGCATCGACCACGTGTATACTGTGCTTTGTCTCAGGCATACAGATGATCAGCTTGGGCGTCATCGGCGAATACATCGGCAAGATCTATCTCGAGACCAAACAACGTCCGCGCTACATAGTAAGTGAGAAGAAAAACATCCCGGAGGAGTAACCCATGGATATACTTTATATCGTTATGCCCGCATACAACGAAGAGGAAAACATCCTTGATGTAGTCACGTCCTGGTATCCGATCCTTGAAGGCAAGGATCCCGCGTCAAGGCTCGTGATCGCAGACAGCGGAAGCGTAGACAGAACGCATGATCTCCTCGAGGATTTCAAGAAGGATCATCCCCAGCTCGAGATCTTATCCGACACGGGCAAGCAGCACGGACCCAAGGTCATCGCGCTTTACGACTATGCCATCAAGCAGGGCGCCGACTATATCTTCCAGACCGACTCCGACGGACAGACGCTTCCTTCTGAGTTCGACGGTTTCTGGCAGATGCGGAAAGGCTACAGGGCCATTTTCGGGCACAGGGCCGTAAGAGGCGACGGCAAGTCCAGGGCTTTCGTTGAGAAGGTCGTATGCTTCCTCCTCAAGTGCTATTTCCACGTCAAGGTACCGGATGCGAACGCGCCTTTCCGTCTCATGGACGCCAAGACCGTTGCCAAGTATCTGCCCAAGCTCGACAAGGATTACAACCTGCCTAACATCATGATGACCACTTATTTCGTTCATTACGGTGAGGAGTGCACATTCCGCGAGGTCACGTTCAGACCGCGCCAGGGCGGCACCAACTCCATCAATATCAAGAAGATCGTTAAGATCGGCTGGAAGGCATTGGGAGACTTCCGCCGCCTTAAGAAGGCAATGTAATGGCAGGAAGTCCGAAAGAAGGATCCAAGACCGCAAAAAAGATCATCACGGCGCTGGTTTTGCTGGCGCTCTCTTTTGCCATCCTCTGGTTCGTCCAAAGGCTCTTCATGCCCAAGTATCAGGTAGGCGTCATAGAGGGCTCCTTTACCGAAGAGTATTACAAGGAGAAGGTCCCGCATGATGTCATCATTTTCGGCGACTGCGACGCGTACGAGAGCTATTCGCCTGTCAAGATGTATGAGGAATACGGCATCTCCGCCTACATCAGAGGTTCGGGCGAGCAGTACATCAACCAGTCCTACTATCTTCTGAAGGACGTTCTCAGGACCGAGACGCCAAAGGTCGTCGTCCTGTCGGTCCACAACCTCCAGCACGATGTTCCGCGCAACGAGGCCTACAACCGCATGACACTGGACGGAATGCGCTGGTCCAAAGACAAGGTCGACGCGATCAATTCCTCAATGACGAAGGACGAGACTTTCGCATCCTATGTGTTCCCGATCCTGCGCTATCACGACAGGTGGAGCGAGCTCACGAAGACCGATTTTAAGCATGTGTTCTCGAAAGACATAACCTCACACAACGGCTACTATATGCGCTGCGACGTCAAGCCTATGGGCAAGCTCCCGCCGGCAAAACCGCTCCTGAATTACCGCTTCGGCGACAATGCCATGTCCTATCTCGACAAGATCCGCGTGCTCTGCGAAGAGAACGGCATAGAGCTCATCCTCGTAAGGGCGCCGATCGACTACGGCTGGTACGAGAAGTGGGACGAGAACGTCGAGAACTACGCGGCACAGTACGGCCTCACTTACATCAATTTCTGCAACTACAAGGAAGAGATTGGTCTTGACATGAGCGTCGACACATACGACGCCGGCGTCCATCTGAACATCTACGGCGCCGAGAAGCTCAGCACGTATTTCGGGCAGTATCTGGTCGACAATTACGACCTCACGGACTATCGCGAAGTGCCCGCCGTCGCTGCCGAGTACGAGAAGGACATCGAGTTCTACAACTTCATGCGTGACGACCAGCTCCGCGAGATCGAGCAGTACGGCGAGCTCAAGAGCTACGGCGCGAACGCGATCGAGAACTGAGAACTTTTGGCACACATTCAAAAGCTGCTCTAAGACCCCTTAAAAGCCTCAAAATCTCTTTAATAATATAATTAGGCATTTTCCAGTAAAAAATACGGGCATTTTCACTCATTTTTGTCGTACCCGAGTTATATGCTTGGTGTATTATATTCTAGTTGTTTACACGTATAACTATGGAGGATGTTCGAAATATGAAGTTTACCAAAGTTGCTGCTCTTATCTTGAGCCTCAGCGTAGCCGGAATGAGCGTTGCTGCCTGCTCCAATGAGCCGGAGCCTGTTTCTTCCGACATCAATATAATCTCAACACAGAGCCAGAGCAGCATGGTTGCCACGGCGCCCAGCGCGTACGTCGACCCCAACGCAGAGTCTGAGAACTTTGTTTTCACATACAGCGGTTTTAATTTCGTCGTCAACACGGTCCTGGATGAATCCCAGCTGCCTGACGATTATGACGTATTCCAGCAGGCTTCCTGCGCAGGTCAGGGCCTTGCAAGCCACTATGAGTTCAAGGGCGGTTCTTTCTGGGTAGAGCTTTATCCCGGTGCGGATTCGATCTACACGATCCAGATCCTTGACGATACGGTTACGACCGCAGAGGGCGTTTACATCGGAAACACTCTCGATCAGGTCAAGGCGGTATACGGCGAGCCTTCCATCTCTTCCGAGGCAGTTGTCGTTTACGAGAAGGGAAGCTCACAGCTCTGGTTCGGCCTTGACGAGAACAACGTCGTAAATCAGATCATGTATTTCGGAATCTGATAAAGACAATTCCATAACAAGATCAGACGATTGATAAAAAGCGAAAAACAAGTACTGACGAGTGCTAAATGAGCGGTAAGAAAGTAGGAAAGAAGAAAAGATTCAGCATACTGAAGTTCCTGGGAATAGTGGTGCTTCCGCTAATCGCAGGCGGTTTCGTTGGCGCATACGCAGCTTACTACTTCTATACCGACACCATCGCAAACATAGATCATTCCTGTCTTTCAGAAGTCAGCATCGAGTATGGTCATCCGATCACGCTCGATTGCTTTTTTATGAAGATACCGCCGAACACCAGATTCATCACCAATGTCGATCTTATCGATCCGGGTATGCTCGCATCCTATGACATCGCGATCGATTGCGGCGGACATGTCGTTCATTCGATCCTTAACGTCGTAGACCGCACGGCTCCCACGGGAAAGCCCGTTCCGGTCGCAATGTATACTGGGGAGGCACCCGCACCCGAGTCGCTCGTAACGGACATCTTCGACATGACTGCCGTTACATGCACTTACGACGGCGGCACGCCGGACCTTTCGAAAGGCGGCAAATATGAGGTAGGCGTAAAGCTTACCGACTCAAACGGAAACTCCTCCGTTGTAGGCGTTCCTTTCAATGTCATTGAGGACAACGAGGGCCCCGCCATCTACGGACCGCACGATATGGACGTTATGGTCGGCACGGAAACAATCTCCTACAGGGAAGGCATAATGGTTACCGACAATTATGCCGAGAATCCTGAGCTCACGATCGACAATTCAAAGGTCAACCTCAGCATCGTAGGCGACTATCCGCTGGTCTACAGGGCAACGGACGATGTCGGAAACACGACTGAGATCACCGTTTACGTACACGTCATCCCGATCGCTAATGCCGGACAGTCTTCCGAAGTTACACAGGCTTACGTTGAGGACGCTTACAGGATGGCAAGAGAGATCAATGCACAGATCCTGGACGAGGATGACACTGATGTCGAGAAGGCGATGAAGATCTTCTACTGGGTACACAAGAACATCGCTTTCATCCTGCGTACGCCTTCTTACGAGAACTGGGCAGTCGCAGCCATCAACACATTTACCAAGAGATATTCTTCCTGCTACGGAACATGGTCGGTATGCAAGGCCATGCTCGACGTGGAGGGAATCGAGAATATCTGCGTTGTCAGAGAACGCAAGAACTCATGGGACAACTTCCATTACTGGGCGCTGGTCAAGCTTAACGGCGAGTGGTACCATTGCGACGCGCAGAAGTACTTCAACGACTATACGCCCAAGGGATATTTCTGCTTCATGATGACCGATGCGGAGATCAAGAACGCTCCGACCGATCACAATTTCGCGAAGGATGAATATCCCGAGAGATCAACCACGTCGGTTCAGAAATACATCAATGTTTATTCCGGGAAGATCTTATCGGGCTTCCCTTATAATGAGTGATAATATGGGTACTAATACATTTGGGGAATTTGTAGGAAAAGGAAACAAAAAAATGGAAAAGAAGATGAAGATCATGCTTCTTTGCGCCAGCATCTGCCTTGTCGTACTGATCGCCGTGGCAGCATGTGTGTTCTTTAATGACGGCAATGAAGCAGCAGTCAAAAATGACGTAATTATCGAGGCCGGCACCCCGATAACACTTGAGGCGTTCTTCGATGACGTTCCGGTCGGAGCCGAGTTCATGACAGACATCTCGGGCATCGACACGAAGATCCCTGCGGTATATCAGCTCAAGATCCGTTACGGACGTAATGAAGCTGATGTCGTCGTAAGGATCGAAGACCACACGCCTCCGACGGGAGAGGCCGTTCCCATGACGGTCTACAGTAACTGGAAGATGCCTGAGGCATCCGAGTGCGTTACCAACCTCTCCGATCTGTCCGGCATCGCCAAGATCGAGTATCAGGAAGGTGCGCCCAAGTTCACGGACAGCGGCACATACGACGTGTCTATCCTCGTAACGGATGTATACGGCAACAGTACCGTCATCAAGGTGCCGTTCACCATCATCAACGACACGACGCCTCCGGTCATCACCGGACTTCACGAGCTCACTCTCGAGGGCAACCCCGACTCGCTCGATTATTTCACGGGTGTAACGGTTACCGACGACTACGATCCCGAGCCTGTTCTCAAGATCGATGATTCACAGGTCGACTTTACAAAGGCCGGAACCTATCCTCTCATATACATGGCTGTCGACAAGGCCGGAAATATCGGAAAAGCTGAGACGACGCTCACCATCAAGATGCCTGAGGAAGCCAAGAACGAGACCGGCAACAACAAGGACGACAGCGCTACTTACGATGTAGGTGACGGCGATCCTTATGCACTCGCCAGAAAGGTCATGAAGAACCTTTATGGCAGCAACGATGTCGAGACGGCAAGGAACATCTTTAACTGGGTACACAATACGCTGTGGTTCAGACTCCTGAGCGGAACCCGTACTTACGAGAATGCCGCATACAGAGGCTTCACCAAGCATAACGGCGACTGCTACGTTTACTACGCATGCTGCAAGATGCTCCTCGACGAGGCAGGCATCCCGAACATGAGAGTCGACCGTTATCCGAGATATAACGGCAACATCCACTACTGGCTCCTCGTTAAGCTCAACGGCGAATGGTATCACTGCGATGCAACGGAAGGTTACAGCGACCACCCCGGCATCTGGTTCATGTGCACCGACGCCGAGATCAACGACAGATATCACCAGTTCAACGGTTCGCTCTATCCGATGCGTGCCGGCGGCTCGAAGGATTACAAGCCTTCTGATACGCCTACACCTACGCAGACGCTGACTCCGACACCTACTCCGAGTCCGTCGGTATCTGCAACTCCGACACCCGGTGCCGAGACTTCACAAACGCCGACTCCGACGCCTGCGGCAACGGTAACGTCCACGCCTGTGCCGACTCCCGGCGCAACGGATACTCCGACACCGGTACCGCCGACTCCCACGGAAGAGGTAAAGGCTACGGATACACCCACGCCTGTTCCCACGGAGGAAGTAAAGCCTACCGATACGCCCACACCCGTCCCGACGACTCAGGAAGAGCAGGGCGGCGGTGAAGGCGGCGAAGGCGGCAATGGCGGTGAAGGCGGAGATACCTGAGGTAACCGTCAGATAACAAACGTTCGGGATACCATAGTCCCGGACGCCAGCGTTTAGATCATTTTCGTTTGATGCGTAAGGCGCCTGAACATTTGGAATATGTATAAACTACTCGGAAAAATAGGTGCATTCATATATTGTGCTGCGATCATTGCGGCATCTGTATATTTCACGATCAGGGATGCCGATAAGAACCTTATAAGAGAGGTTACGATAGAGGCCGGCAACGGGTTCCACATCAGTGATTTCTTTGTTGACTGCCCGGAAGATGCCAGGTTCGAGAGCGACATCTCGGGTATTGACACGAACATCCCTGCAGTCTATAAGCTCAAGGTCTTTTACGGTGAGGCATTCGAAAAGGATGTCACATTAAGGATCGAGGATCACACGGCTCCCGTCGGCGTCGCCATCCCCCAGCAGTTCTACTGCGGCTGGAAGATGCCTGAAGCATCTGACTGCGTCGGTTATCTCTACGATCTCTCGGGCATTGCAAAGATAGAGTACAGGGACGGTGTTCCGAACTTCACCGGGGGCGGTGTTTTCGATGTGGCTGTCGTCGTGACAGATGTATACGGGAACAGCAAAGAGATAATGGTGCCTTTCACCATGATCGATGACCACCAGGCGCCTGTAATTAAGGGCGTTCATGATCTCGAGGTCGGGGAAGATATACACGATCTCGACCTTTTTGCAGGAATAACCGTAACAGACGATTACGATGACGATCCGGTATTAAAGGTCGACGATTCGCACGTCAACTATACCAAGGACGGCGAATACTACATCATCTATTCGGCCATCGACAAGGCCGGAAACATCCGCACCGTGAAGGCAAAGATCACGGTCACCATAGAGGCCCCGACTGAAGAGACAGGTGAGGGCGGCAGAGGATACATCACTGCCGGGGGCGGCGGAGATCCCTATTCGCTTGCTTCAAGCGTAATGTCCGGCCTCTGGCGCGGTTCGGACGTTGAGACCGCAAGGGCGATCTTCAACTGGGTCCATTCGAACATCTACTACATGAACGTCAGGGGTTCAATGACTTATGAGAGCGCCGCTTATCTCGGCTTCAGCAGGCGCGCGGGAGACTGCTACGTCTTCTACAGCTGCGCGAAAATGCTTCTCGACTGCGCCGGCATCCCCAACATGATGGTCAAAAGATATCCCGTCACGACAAACGGCCACTACTGGAATCTCGTTAAGCTCAACGGCGAGTGGTATCACTGCGACGCAACGAAATTCATGAACCATCCGGGTGTTTATTTCATGTGCACGGACGATCAGATAAACGACAGTTTCCACCAGTACAACGGTTCGCTTTATCCGATGCGTGCCGGCGGATCCAAGTACTACAAGCCTTCGGACACGCCGACTCCCACACCGACGAATACGCCGACGGCAACACCGGTACCTTCTGTCACGAACACACCGGTGCCGACTGCAACGAACACGCCGACGCCTACGGTAAAGCCTACAGTCAAGCCGACTGTAACTCCGACGGTCAAACCGACCGTGACGAATACGCCCACGCCGAAGCCGACTATGGGTGTGACGGTAACACCGTCTGCAACTCCGACATCAACTGTTGCCCCGACGGTAACGACTGTGCCTTCGGATACGCCTGCTCCGACCCCTGTAACGCCGACGGATGCGCCCGAACCGACAGCTGCAGATACCGATACTCCGACACCGACGCCGGAATCTGTCGAAGAAAATGAGCAAAAAAGTAATGAATAATTTCTTATAAGGTATTAAAATATTAAGTTGGATAGAGAAATCAGGGTAGATATGAGAAAAGTTTTCGTTATAGAGGCAGCAGGGGAAGCTGCGGGGAAAGAGACAGGGAAAAGGATAATAGGAAAGCATTTGCGGGGATAAGAGAAAATGCATAACTTTATGGGAAAAGTCGGAGCAGTCGTATACTGCACCGCGATCATCACGGCATCGGTGGCCTTTACGATAAAAGACGCCGATTCGAACCTCAACAGGACAGTGGTTATCGAGGCAGGCTCGAACATCAAGGTAGAGGATTTCTTCAAAGAGTGTCCGAAGGATGCCAAATTTGTGACCGACACTTCTGTGATCGACACGAACATTCCGGCTGTCTACAAGCTCAAGGTCTTCTACGATGAGGCTTTTGAGAAGGACGTCACGCTGAAGATCGAAGACCACACCGCGCCCAAAGGCATAGCGCTGCCGAAGAACCAGTACGCGAGCCTTCCGTGGCCGGATGCGTCAGAATGCGTCGGTTGTCTCTATGACCTTTCTGGAATCGCCAAGATAGAGTATCTGAACGGTACGCCGACCTATGAATACACGGGCGACTACATGGTGCCCGTCGTCATCACCGACTGGTACGACAACAAGACGGTCATCAACGTTCCCTTCCATGTGACCGACGACCACAACGCGCCGCTCTTCTACGGCATACACGACATCACGATCGGCAGCTCCGAAGACGCAGTTATCGATTACTATTCCGGCATCACCTGGAAGGATGATTACGATGAGGAACCCAAGGTCGTCGTCGACACGTCGAAAGTCAGGATGGGTGAGCCCGGTTCTTACGTTATCACGTATAAAGCAGTGGACGAGGCCGGTAACATCAGGAAGCAGGACGCGACCGTGACCATCAAGGAAGAGACCTTCGAGGAAGGTGTAAAGGGCGGCGGAACATCCTGGGACACACCGGTCCACAAGGAGGTCTACAGGATCGCCGAAGAACTCGTCTCGCAGCTTAGAGGCAGGAACGAGACTGAGACCGCCAAGAATATCTATAACTGGGTACATTCCAACGTATTCTATGTCTCGGTCAAGGAGACCCAGACTTTCGAAGAAGCCGCTTTGAGAGGCTTTACCAAACACAACGGCGACTGCTTCAACTATTACGCGACCTGCAAGATCCTTTTGGATACGGCAGGCATCGAAAACATGATGGTTGTAAGATTCCCTATCCAGCACAACGGTCATTACTGGAATCTCGTAAAAATGGACGGAGAGTGGTATCATTGTGATTCGACGCTGTTCGATTATCACTGGGAGGTATTCTTCAAGTGTACCGACAAGGAGATAGGCGACGGCCACCACAGATTTGACGGATCTATGCTTCCTGTAAGATCAGGCGGCGTTCCCGAATATATTACTGATCAGGAAAAGACTGACAACATCTAAATAAGATAGTAGGAGAAAAAAGATGAAGAAAACAAAGATCATCACGGCAACAATCGGTTTATGCGTCGCAGCATCCCTTTTCGCTGGATGCAGCAACGGTTCAACGGGAGA
Source organism: uncultured Clostridia bacterium (assembly GCA_947167045.1). GTDB lineage: Bacteria > Bacillota > Clostridia > Saccharofermentanales > Saccharofermentanaceae > Saccharofermentans. The sequence continues at coordinate 12,889 of CAMVGO010000029.1, read as the reverse complement.
GACAGCTCAGGCTTCACGTCTTGAAGGCGGCCAGACACAGATCTCCGTAGAGGTTACACAGGCTACAAGTGCAGTAACCGGCGACGTTTACAAGTTCACTTACAAGGGTTATGACATCATCCCCGGTCAGGATGCCACAGCTCTGCTCGCATCTTTGGGCGATGCTGAGGACATCTTCTCCGCGGCATCATGCGCAGGTCAGGGTCTGGCTACCGCTTACACATATCCCGAGTTCGTTCTCTATACATATGAGGAGAACGGACAGGAGCTCATCGATGGTATCGAGATCGAGAATCCCCTCACTGACTGTGACGGCGTTCACGTAGGCGACAAGATAGAGGTAGCTAAGGCCACATTCGGCACACCTGTTCAGGAAGACGACTACGGCATCCTTTACACGGCAGGCAACACAGGCATCCAGATCAACACGGACGGTGCAGGCACCATCGTTGCAATCACATACAGAAGAGTCCTCGATTAATCGGGACGGCCCTGTCAAATGACGGGTACGGCCCCTTATCAGGCGGGAAAGATGCGAAAATGAAATGCGCAGAGCTCGATTAAGGGCGAAAAAAGACGAATTTCGAAGAATTTAAGAGAATTCTTAAAGTTTTTTCTGCAAAAACGTTGACAACCCGACTTCATGCGGTTATTATATGCAGGCTTGCTCTTGGGCAGGCCTGTTCTTTTTGCTTATTAAAGCATTCGGAATAAAACAAGAATCAATGAATTTCAAGGAGAAAGACACATGGGTACATATGTTGCAACCAAGGATTCAATAGAAAGGAAATGGCTCGTTATCGACGCTGAGGGCATGGTTCTCGGACGTTTGGCATCTGAGGTTGCCAAGCTCTTAAGAGGTAAGCACAAGCCCACTTATACTCCTTTCCTTGATACCGGAGATAATGTAATCGTAATCAACGCTTCCAAGGTAGTTCTCACCGGTAAGAAGCTCGACGATAAGATCTATCGTCATCACTCAGGTTTCCCGGGTGGAATGAAGGAGATCGACTATCGCACATTGATGGCAAAGAATCCTGAGAAGGCTGTTGAGCTCGCAGTTAAGGGCATGCTCCCCAAGAACTCACTCGGCCGTCAGATGTTCAGAAAGCTTCACGTTTATGCCGGCCCCGAGCACGAGCAGGCAGCTCAGAAGCCTGAAGTTTACACATTCTAATCGGAGGACTACTGATAATGGCAGCAAAGAAAACTAGCAGCAAAGTATATTATTACGGCACAGGCCGTCGTAAGGACGCAGTAGCATCCGTTCGTCTGGTTCCCGGTAAGGGCAAGATCATGATCAACGGCAAGGATATCGACGACTACTTTGGTCTTGATACTCTTAAGCTCATCGTTCGTCAGCCTCTCGCAGCTACACAGACAGAGGATAAGTTCGACGTTATCGTTAAGGCAGTAGGCGGCGGAATCTCCGGCCAGGCTGGTGCTATCCGTCACGGTATTGCAAGAGCTCTCGTTGAAGCTGATGAGGAGAGCTACAAGGCAGTTCTCAAGGAGAACGGATTCCTCACACGTGACGCACGTATGAAGGAAAGAAAGAAGCCGGGTCTCAAGAAGGCAAGAAAGGCATCCCAGTTCTCAAAGCGTTAATCGGAAGTTTATTTCGGTTTTACTGCAAAACTACAAAGACCGTCCATCTCGGGCGGTCTTTTTTGTGCCCGAAAATGGTTTTTTCAGAAATCGATACCTTGCAATGGCGGCTGATATCGTTTTTGAAGACTTTTTCCCGAAAACGATATCCTGCAATGGCGGCTGATATCGTTTTTGAAGACTTTTCCCCGAAAACGATACCTTGCAAAGTCAGCTGATATCGTTTTTGAAGACTTTTTCTAGAAAACGATATCTTGGAAAGTCAGCTGATATCGTTTTTGAAGACTTTTTCTAGAAAACGATATCTTGCAAAGTCAGCTGATATCGTTTTTGAAGACTTTTTCCCCGAAAACGATACCTTGCAATGGCGATTTTATCCCAAACCGTGAATTATTGCCTCCGTGGGATAATTTTCAGAGGTGAAATTATCCCAAAAGTTCAAATATGCTTCACTTGGGATAATTTCCGGTCCGTATTTTATCCCAAACTGCGAGAAATCCTCATCTTGGGATAATTTCGAGCTCAGAATTTATCCCAAAGTCCCGAAAAATGTCTCCATGGGATAATTCGGGGCAAAGTCAGCTGATATCGTTTTGAAGTCTTTTACTAAATCTTGTTTTATCTCAAAGCCCCGAAAAAGCACAGTGGGATACATCTTCACTTTCACATCACAGCAAAATTGAAAATCCGATACCTTGGCTAACCTGCGGTGTCTTAACCTGAATCCTTCATCAAATACCGATGTATTGTCTGCCCGCAACACAATTCAGTTAAGATGGTCTCTTCCAAGTACCTCACATCTCAAAGGCATATGCTCCTTTAAATTGTAACTATAACACAGTGGTGTTATATTCTCTCGCAAATGGAGGGACCGATATGAACAACGGATTTAAAGAAGCATTAAATGACAGCGGAATGTCGATGTACAGCCTGGCCAAGCAGACGGCTGTTCCTTATACAACGATCAACAGACTGGTAAATGAGAGATTAAGCATAAACAACTGCAATGCAGGAGCTGTCTTTAAGATAGCTTCGGCTTTGGGCGTGCGTATGGAAGACCTGATGAACAACGAGCAGGTCTACACGCTCGATGAGATTGCGGAACTGATAGCCCCGGTTGCAGAGAAGCACAACATTCCCAGGGTGTATATTTTCGGCTCCTATGCAAGAGGTGAAGCCACTGCTGACAGTGATGTGGATCTGATGATAGAAGTGGGTGATCTGCATGGACTTGAGGTAATGGGGGCACTTGAAGATTTTAAAACTGTTCTGAAAAAGCCGGTCGATCTGATCACTACCAGATCGCTGACTCAAGACAGAACACAACAATATTCAAAGATATTCATTAAAAACTTGGAAAAGGAGAAGATGGTTATTTATGGATAAGAATGATGACAGACAATTTTGCATATTTACGCTCATTGTTTAGATGTTGAAAGCTTTATTAAACGTTTTGGCAACTCGATAGAAGACTTTAAGAAAGACAGGACTTTCTATAATTCAATGTGCATGTCTCTGATGCAGATCAGTGAGTTATCAAGAGATCTTTCTGATGAATTCATTGAATCAACAAAAAATCAGATACCGTGGAAAGCCGTCAAGGCATTGAGGAACTGGATAGCCCACGAGTATATGGATCTTGATATTAATACTATTTGGGAAACAGCAACTGTTGATATTCCCGTATTGATGAAGCTGTGTAAGGATTACGTATCGATCGAAGAATAAAGCTCTAATAATCGAATAATCTGCACCCGCTTTGCTATTTGTCCTCTTTGAATGTAGAATTACTACGCAAAGGAAGGACAGGCATGATCACATTCAAGACGACATCTCCGGAACAGACTGAGAGCTTCGGCAGGGAACTGGCGGAGTCACTTATCGGCGGCGACGTTATCGCGCTGACAGGTGATCTCGGTGCCGGGAAGACGTGCCTTACCAGAGGCATTGCTGCAGGACTTGGATCGGTGTCGCATGTGTCGAGTCCGACATTTACCATCGTAAACGAGTATGAGGGCGGAAGGCTGATGCTGTTCCATTTCGACACTTACAGGCTCTCGGGACCGGAAGATTTCCTGATGAGCGGACTGGACGAGTATTTCTTCAGGAACGGTGTGTGTGTCATAGAGTGGAGCGACATTATAGACGAACTCCTGCCTGATGATTCCATAAGGATGACGATAACGGGAGACGGCAATACCAGGATATTCAATGTGGAGTGTTCGGATAAGCATGCCGGATATATCAAGGAAGCTGCGGAAAAAGCCGGAGCAGAGATCATTGAGTGAGAGATAACAGAGCGGAGATCGTGGAATGAAACTTCTGGTTTGTGATACATCAAATTCAAACTGCAGTGCCGGCGTTTTTGAGGACGGCAAGGAGATTTGCTATGAGCTCTCTTTCGAGACGCTGACGCATTCCGAGACGTTCATGCCGCTGGTCCACAGAGTCATGACGAAGGCGGGCATAAAGCATGAAGATCTCGACGGTTATGCCGTTACGGTCGGCCCCGGATCTTTCACGGGCATAAGGATCGGCCTCGCTGCGGTAAAAGGAATGGCGCTTGCTGCCGGAAAGAAATGCATTGCCGTATCGTCGACGGAGGCACTCGCGAGGTCGTGCGAGAACGTGACGATGACGCCTAAGTCCGAGACTCTGATAGTGCCCGCTATAGACGCGAGAAACAACAGGGTGTTCGCTCAGGCCGCAGAGGACGACACGCTGAAAGCGCTCCTTCCCGAGGATGCTTACGATGCGGATGCTCTGGTTGCAAAGATAGAGAAGATACCTGAAGTCATATACGGCGCACGGCACCAGATACTTGTGGTTGGAAGCGGCGCGGCAGTCATGAAGAAAGCTTTCGAGAAGGCATCTTCCAAACTCAACATATACTATGCGCCCGGCGCGGCGATAATGCCAAAGGGTGTTGCGCTCGCGGCGTTTACGGGCGGTGAACTTACCGATGCCAGAGACATCAAGGCATCTTACTGTGCGGTGTCACAGGCCGAGAGGCTGAAAAAAGCATGACAGGACTTCTGATAAGGGAAGCGCTTCCGGAAGACATAGACAGCATAATGGAGCTCGAGAAAGGCTCGATCGTACACCCCTGGGCGCGCTCTGAATTCGAGGATCTGATCAGTAATAGCAACAAGTTCTGCCTGGTTGTGGAGTTCGATGAAAAGGTCGTCTGTTACATCGGCGCGGAGACAGTACTGGACGAATGCAACATAGGAAACATCGTGACTGACAAAGTGTACAGAGGCAGGGGTTTTGCAACGGAACTCATGAGCGCTCTGATGGACGGACTTGCCAAAAGAGGCATCGCGAAGGTGTTCCTCGAAGTCGAGCACGACAACGTCCCGGCGCTCGCACTGTATGAGAAACAGGGCTTTGAAAGATACGGGCAAAGGCGCGGTTATTACGGACCCGGCAAAGATGCCGTCCTGATGTGCAAAGACCTCTAGTTGTCAGATTTTACAAAAGGTTTTGTTAAATCCCATTCATTTGAGTTAAATAGTCGAAATTGGTCAGAATGGCTCTTTTTCGGTTGATTTTCAAAGACCTCAAAAATATACTTATGTCGTATTTAACGAGGGGTGTACCTGTTTATGACTAAAGAAAAGATCGTATTTGATTGTGAAGATGCTCTGCAGATGAAGGCCGTTGCTGTCATGATCCAGAAGGCATCCCAGTATCACAGCACAATCTATATCGTCCGCAGCGGCAGAAGAGCCAATGCGAAGAGCCTTTTAGGCGTTATGTCCCTCGGGATCGAGAACGGCGCCGAGATCGAGATAGAAGCTAACGGCGACGATGAGAAGGAAGCTTGCGAAGCGCTCATCTCACACCTTAAGAATCCTAAGATAGCTGTGTAATGCCCGCCGGTAAATTCGACGCAAGGCTGGACACAGTCCCTTTAAGCCCCGGAGTGTACCTTATGAAGGACTCTTCGGGCTGTGTTATTTATGTAGGAAAAGCAAAGAAACTCAGGAACAGGTTAAAGAGTTATTTCGGAGGCGGAACGATATCTTCGCCGAAGGTCAGGGCGATGGTGTCGCACGTGGCGGATTTCGAATACACGGTCGTCGGTTCCGAGCCTGAGGCGCTCCTTCTTGAGAACAATCTGATCAAGAGATATCAGCCCAAATACAACATCCTGTTAAGAGACGACAAGGGTTATCCCTATATCTGTGTCACGCTGAACGAAGCATATCCGAGAGTCTTTAAGGCGTTCAGGCCCGACCCTGAAGCGCGCAAAAAAGGCGCGAAATACTACGGCCCATACATGGGTTCCGACTGCTTCGAAGTGCTCAAGGCGATCAACGACATATTCCCGTTAAAGCGCTGCAAGAAGGTCTTCCCGAGAGACATCGGAAAGGAAAGACCGTGCCTTAACTATCACATCGGAAAGTGCATGGCACCATGCCTCGGAACTGTCAGCAATGAGGATTACAGGGCGATGGTCGAACAGATCGTGCAGTTTTTCGAAGGCAAATACGACGGCATCGAAAAGGACATAAAAGCGCAGATGGAGGAGTGCTCAGCCAATCTCGAATTCGAGAAGGCGGGCGCCTTAAGGGACAGGCTCTACGCGCTCCGCGCGATAAGGCAGAACCAGAGGGTATATCTGGAAATCGAGCGCGACGTCGATGCGATAGGTCTTTACTCAGACTGCGGCGAGACGTGCGTCAGAAAGCTCGAACTGAGGCAGGGAAGGATCGTCGGTTCGTCGACATATTTCTTTGCCGGCGAAGAGGCCGACAAAGAAGAGATCCTGAAGAATTTCATTATGCAGTATTACGAGGAAGCGCCGTTCATTCCGCCGCTCATACTCGTACCTTTCAAGATGGAGGAGGACGATCTCGAAGTCATCGAGAAGACTCTCACGGAAAAGCTGGGGAAAAACTGCAGGCTCCATGTCGCCGAGCGCGGCGAACTCCGTGAACTCAAAGATCTTGCGAACTCCAACGCGCGCGAGATGATGGTGCGCCGTATCTTGAGAGGCGGCAACGCGAACGCCGATCCGTCGGTGCCTTTGAGGTATCTCGAAGAACTGCTCGGCGCTCCCGAAGGTTCCATCTCGAGAGCGGAATCTTTCGATATCTCGAACCTGGGGAATGACGACATCTGCGCGGGCATGGTCGTCTTCAAGGACGGCAGGGCTGACAGGCAGTCCTACAGGCTCTTCAAGATGAAGAGGGTCGAATCGCAGGATGACTACCAGTCGATGAGGGAGACGCTCGAAAGAAGGTTCAAACACAACGAGGAAGACGGATTCAAGTATCCGGACATCATTCTCGTCGACGGCGGCAAGGGCCAGCTCGAGGCGGTCGCTTCCGTCGTAAGGGGAATGGAAGGAACGGAGAATATCTACCTTGCCGGAATGGTGAAGAACGATCACCACAAGACGGCGGGCATCGTTTTCGAGGACGGGCGCGAGATAAGGCTCGAGGGAAGACAGCTCACCGACAGCGAGATGGGACTTCTGAGGTTCCTCACGACGGTGCAGAACGAGGTGCACAGATTCGCGATCTCATACCAGCACAAACTCGCCGGCAAGCGCAACATCAGATACAAGCTCGAGAACATCGAAGGGATAGGTCCTGCCAAGCGCAAGATTCTGCTCGCACATTTTGGTACAATAAAAGCCGTGGAAAATGCTTCCGTCGAGGAACTCAAGGAAGCGAAAGGCATTTCGGAGAAGGACGCCGAAGCCGTATATCAGTATTTCCACAGGGAGTCTTGATGGCGATTTACGCATTGGCAGATCTGCATCTGTCCCTGAGCATACCCGACAAATCGATGGAGGTTTTCGGGTCATCGTGGGGTGATTATATCCTCAGGGTCAGGGAAAACTGGGAGAACATGGTCACCGCGTTGGATACGGTGCTGATCCCGGGCGATATCTCATGGGCGACATACATAGATCAGGCCGAAGAGGATTTCAGGTTCTTATCAGACCTTCCCGGGCGGAAGCTCCTCTGCCGTGGAAACCACGATTACTGGTGGACCACGATCAAGAAGATGGAAGAGTTCTTCGCTGAGAAAGGTTTTACCAATATTGAGCTCGTAAGGACCAACGTGATAGAAGCGGACGGCTGCCTGATCTCGGGCACGAGAGGCTGGATGATAGAATCCAAAGAGAGCATCGAAGGTTCCGATAACAAAAAGATCTATGAGCGCGAGAGACTCAGGATAAAGATGTGCGTTGACATGCTCGCCGAAGCTGATCCGGAGCACACGAAAAAACGCATCCTCATGATCCACTATCCGCCCGTTACGGCGAACAGGGGCTTTACCGAATATGCCGACATGATAGCAGAGGGCGGTGTCGACATCTGTGTTTACGGGCACCTTCACGGGACGGCCCACAGGAAGGCTTTCGAGGGCGATTACAACGGCACAAGGTTTATCTGTGCCGCTGCAGATTACGTCAATTTCAAACCGGTGAGGATCGTATGAAACTGTCAGGACTGAAGAGTTATTTGAGCAAACCCTCGAGAGCGGTCATCGCATCTCTTATCCTGACTGCCATGGCTGTCCTTTTGATGTTTGTTTTCAAACCGGTATTCCCGGAAAAGACTGCTGTATTTGCACCTCAGAGTCCGGTAGGCTCGCTTGATGTCGGACCCGGAGAGAGCATAACAGTTAAGTTTAAATCCTTTACCGTGTTCGATTCGCTCAGCGTGTCCTTATTTCCTGATTCACCTTCCATGACATACGATGCGAAGGTCAATAAACTTGACGACGAGGATTACGTCCTCACGATGACGAATACAGGTGATGACGTGCTGAAAGTCATGCTCGAGGCTCCAAAGATCTATGGCGCGATCGAGCAGCAGGAAGGCGGCGGCACCGTTGACATTGCCGTTTACAAGAAGGGAAGTCCCGGAAGCAACATCTTTGCTTTTGTAACGCTTTTTACCGCGTTGTTCGTCTTTTTCACGAGTTTTGCATATCTGACTGGCAATCTGACACCATCGAAATTCTATCTCATAGGCGCCGTGACGCTAGGGCTTGGTGTTTATCCCATACTGTTCCCGGCATGGTGCTCTCACGATGCGGATGCCCATTTCCAGGCTGCGTACAGATTCTCTAATTTTCTGCTCGGCAAGGGCGGCGGCTGGACCGCAAGACAGTGCGACGTCGATTTCTTCAGGGGCTCATGGAAGAACTTTGTCTTCGAAGGTGGCTACAGGCCTGACCCGTCGAATGAGATGTATCTTCCAACTGTGCTAAACAACAAGATGTTTGTCTCCGCCGATAAGACCTCAATGGTTACATCTGACGGCGGCGATTACGCATACATGGTCTTTTACAGCATATTCAACTATCTGCCGCTGTCAGCGGGGATGGCTTTAGGAAGGCTCATCAATCTCTCGCCGATGTACATGATCCATCTGGCAAGATACATCCAGGGTGCGCTGTTCGTGTTCTTTACATGGCGTGCGATAAAGAGGGTCAGATCCGAGAATGTCCAGTATCTGCTGACGTTTGTCTCGCTCTTCCCGATGTCCCTGGCTTACCTTACGGCGTTCAGCTACGACGGCGCGGTGCTGACATATGTCATCTGCGGCATAGCGATGCTCTTCTGCTTCGCTGAAGATGAGGAATTTTGGAAGAAGGGGAACATTATCGAGAGTCTTATCTGGTTCTTCCTTATCGGAAGCGTAAAGGGTGGCGCTTACGTGATCATGATCCCGATGGTCTTCATGCTCCTGAGAAAGCCCCTAAAGGATAAGAAGAACCTCCTGCCTGTGTTGCTCACGGTAGCGGCTTTTACGGGACTTGTATTCAGCGATGTGATCCTCAAGCCGAGAGGCGAGGAACTCTTCCAGCTAAAGGGCGGCGCGGATTTCTATGAGACGAGCTTTGCGTATAAGCATCCTTTCAGTTATCTCGTGATGTGCGTTTCGACACTCTTTGCATTCTCGGGTGAGATAATAACCGACAGCGCCGGAAGATCCGAAGGCTGGAACGAGGCAGTCATACCGGGGATCATCATCGTGCTCATGATAGCAGGAATGTATCTTGCGGTATTTGCATCGAAGAAGGTCATGAAGGTCACGAAAACGCAGGCAGTCTCATTTATATTGGCATGCGTTCTCCTTCTTTTGTGCGCCCCCGCGATGCTCTTAAAGGATACCCCACTCGATTATTCGCTGATAATGGGCGTGCAGGGCAGATACTTCAGGCCTATGGTGCCTCTTGTCGTGATGCTGTTTGCGGGACTGGCTGAACTTATAGCAAAAAAACTCGAAAAGAAGAGCATCGAACAGATCTCTTCGAAGGCGGGGATCATAAAGGGGACGGGACTGATCCTTTTCGCCGCAACATCAGTGGCATCCGTTATAGCCATGTTGAGCCTTTATCTCGGCAGGTGAAAATAGCGCCCGAAAAATTTTTTCGAGTCCGCAAACGTAATGAATAAAGGCGTTTGCGGGACAGATAAATTTTCTTTGATAGACATCTTTTTATATATAATATATAATATTTCAGAGCCTAAGCATGGGGATATTCCCTTATGCGGCGGCTCTTTTTTGTCTATATCTTCATCAGAGGTAATCACATGGCATACTCGATGACAGGCTTCGGCCGCGGCGAGAAGGTTTTTGACACCAGAAAATACAATATCGAGATCAAATCCGTTAATTCGAGATTCTGCGACATCTCCATAAGAATGCCCAGGATGTTCAATTATCTTGACGGTGACATCCGCCGCATTATCACGGACAGGCTCTTAAGAGGAAAGATCGACGTCTTCATTAACTACGAGGACCAGGGCGAGGCAGGCCAGACAGTCACGGTCAATTCCGGTCTGGCGAAGGAATACTCGGAAGCCGCAAAGGCAATAAGCGCGGTAACCGGCAGGGAAGATGATTTCGGTGTATCCAGGATCGCCCTGATGCAGGATGTCATGAGCGTCACGCAGAATGAGATCGACGAGGAGGCAGCTTCCAAAGAACTTCTCGAGACACTGAATCTTGCGGTAGACGGCATGCTCGCCATGAGGAAGAGAGAGGGCGACAACCTTGCAGCTTCCATCCTTTCGAAGATAGATTCGCTCGAGGCACTGAGAGCGGAAGTCGTAACCAGATCCCCTTTGGTCATCGAAGCATATAAGGCCAAGCTCACGAACAGGATCAACGAGATCCTTACGAGCGACCAGAGGGAATTCTACGACGATAACCGTCTTGCGGCAGAAGTCGCTATCTTCGCCGACAAGTGTGCGATAGATGAGGAGATGGCAAGACTGTCATCACATTTCTCACAGGCTAGAAAGATCCTTGCCGAAGAGGGCTCCGTCGGAAAGAAGATGGACTTCCTCGTACAGGAGATCAACCGCGAGGTCAACACGACCGGCAGCAAGGCAAATGACATAGAGATCACTTCCGGAGTCCTCTCGATGAAGAACATCGTCGAGGAGATCAGGGAACAGATCCAGAATCTCGTATAACGGAAGGTTGGTCAGATGGCATCAGGATTCATCGACATCGGCTTCGGCAACATAGCACAGGCGTCACGCATAATCTGCGTCGCCGCAGCAGAGTCTTCACCCGTAAGGCGAATGATGCAGGATTCGAAGGACAGGGGAATGCTCGTCGACTGCTGCGCGGGAAAGAAGTGCAAGTCGGTAATAGTAACGGACAGCGGCCTTGTGCTCACATCGGCACTTGCCACTTCAGAGATAAAGGAGATGCTGGGATGAGTGAATTCAGAGGATTGATCGTTGCCGTATCAGGTCCTTCGGGAGTCGGCAAGGGCACAGTGCTCGCAAGAGTTGAAGAGCTCCTTGAGCAGGCAAATCCCGGAAGCGTGGGCCATTCGATATCCGTAACGACCAGAGCACCGAGAGGACAGGAAAAAGACGGCGTCGAATACTACTTCAGGACCACGGAAGAATTCGAGCAGATGATAAAGGACGGAAAGATCGTAGAGTACGACAAGTACGTCGACAATTACTACGGAACACCGTCTGAGCCTCTGGCGGAGATGGTCGGAAAAGGACAGGACGTTCTTTTCGACATCACAATAGAAGGAAGCCTTGCGCTTAACCGCAAGTTCGACGTGGACACGGTCACGATATTCATCCTTCCCCCTTCGATGGAAGAGCTCGAGAACAGACTGAGGGGCAGAGGCACCGAGACCGAAGAGAAGATTAAGAAAAGGCTCGAGCAGGCAAGATGCGAGATAAAGCGTGCGGGTGAATTCGAATACCTGGTAACGAACGACGATCTTGAGAAAGCAGCAAGAGAGATACTTGCGATAATCACCGCTGAAAAGCTTAAGGCTTCGAAGAATATAAAAGCAGTTAAAGAACTTGAATAAAAGGAGAAGAGAGGTAAGAAAATGTTAACAGATCCTTCAATCGAGAAACTCAAAGAAAAATCTGCAAGCCCTTACGATCTTACGGTACTCGTAAGCAAGCGTGCCAGAGAACTCACAGACGGCGCACAGCCGATGATCGACGATGCCAATGTGGCAAATGTCGTATCTCTTGCATGCCGTGAAGTTGCAGCCGACAAGGTTGTAGCCGTAAAGGGCGATGTTGAGAATGAGGCAGTCATCCCGATCACAAGAGAAGAGAAGATCAGAAGAAGAGAAGAAGCCGAGAACAAGAGAAAGATGATGGAAGAAGAGAGAGCCGAGAGGATGTCTGTTGCAGGCGGCCTCAACTCCAAGGGCCTTGATGATCTCATCGACGCGCTTGCAGGCGGCGAGCCCTCTGACGAGGAATTTGTTGAAGGCGAGTCCGAGGACGAGCCCGAAGACGAGGAATAATCGCAAAGGGAGAATTAGTACAGTATGGCAGTAGAAAAAACAATGGATAAGATAGTCTCTCTTGCAAAGAACAGAGGCTTCGTATATCCCGGTTCTGACATCTACGGCGGTCTCGCAAATTCATGGGACTACGGCCCGTTAGGTGTTCAGCTTAAGAATAACGTTAAGGCAGCATGGTGGAAGAAATTCGTTCAGGAGAGCCCTTACAATGTAGGACTCGATGCTGCGATCATCATGAACCCCAAGACATGGGTAGCTTCAGGCCACGTAGGCGGATTCTCGGATCCTCTTATCGACTGCAAGCAGTGCAAGGCGCGTCAGAGAGCTGACAACCTTGTTGAGGACTGGAACAAGGAGAACGGAATCGAGAACGTACCCGTTGAGGGTATGAGTCCTGAAGAGATGGTAGCTTACATCAGAGAGAAGAACATTCCCTGTCCTGTATGCGGCGGCCACAACTTCACGGACATCCGTAAGTTCAACCTCATGTTCAAGACAT
>CAMVGO010000028.1 GCA_947167045.1 uncultured Clostridia bacterium | reverse complement strand
CCGAGGTCAACATCGAAAAGCCTTTCGAGGCGGTCGATCACATCAGGGTATCGGTCCCTTATATCGATGCGGACGGCGTAAAATACTATCCGGACGATAACGGTGTCATTACTGTCCCCCATGACGTAAAGAAGATCACGGTCTATCCTTACATCTGCTCGCACACTCTCATGAACCCGATGGTCTCATACACGCTCGTCGGATTTAGTACCGAGCCCACGACGCTCAAGAGGACCGAGCTCTCGCCAATCGACTTCACAAACCTCAAGGGCGGAACCTATGATTTCAAGATGTCCATATCGGACGTAATGGGACAGGGCACCACTGAGTATTCGATCACGATCGTAAAGCAGAAGGCCATCTATGAATATGCCTGGTTCTTTATCCTCGTGGGTCTCGGAGTGATCCTTGTCATCGCTCTGGCCGTATATTTATATGTCCGCAAGAAGACCAAGTCGCTCTTAAAGAAACAGGAAGAAAACAGGATCCTCATCAGGGAGATCGTCGAAGCCTTCGCGAAAACGATCGATATGAAGGACAACTACACCAACGGCCACTCCAAGAGAGTTGCCGAATTTACCGCCATGCTCACGCGTGAGCTGGGCTACAACGAAGAGACCGTCGAGAAGTACTACAATATCGCACTCCTCCACGACATCGGTAAGATAGGTGTTCCTGCACAGGTTTTGAATAAGCCCGGCAAGCTCGACGATGAGGAGTTCAAGACGATCAAGTCGCACACAGTTCTCGGCTATAACGTATTGAAGGATATCAGCATAATGCCCGAGCTTTCCGTAGGCGCCGAAGCACACCACGAGAGACCTGACGGCAAGGGTTATCCTAACGGTCTCAAGGGCGACGAGATCCCGCGCGTTGCACAGATCATCGGTGTCGCCGATGCATTCGACGCTATGTATTCCAACCGTCCTTACAGGAACAGGATGAACTTCGAGAAGGTCGTATCAATAATCCGGGGAGCATCCGGTACGCAGCTCACCGCTGACGTCGTTGACGCATTCTTAAGGATAGTCGAACGCGGCGGCTTCAGGGATCCCGAAGACCACGGTGGCGGTACCACCGAAGATATCGACAACATCCATAAGAGGTTCGATAAGGAACAGAAGGAAAAAGAGAAAGAAGAAAGCAAAGAAGGAAGCAGGGAAGCGGATAAAAAAGAAGCTGATAAAGCGGAAGTTAAAGAAGAGATTAAAGAAGTAAGGAAGGAAGAAAATAGCGAACAGGTCAAAGTAGAAAATAAAGTAGCAGACAAAGAGGAAAAGAAGGAACCGGACAAGAACGAAAGCAAAGACTAAGTGAGGCTATAACTTGCTAAACATATAACGTGTAGTATAATTACTTATGAAAGAGGTGCTACCCATTAGACGGTTACCTCAGAATAGGTTCAATTAAATGACCGTATCTTTGGTGAAGGGCGGTCATTTTTTTATGTACTCAATGATTAATCCTACGATTATCGCAATTGCAGTAAAAACCACAATAAGAATTTCATATGGAGTCATATCGCACCACCTCCTCTCTCTTAAGAGGAATGGAGGTAACCGCCTGTGTCACATGGGTAACACCCAACAAAAATTATACTTCGCTCTGTGAAGAATCGGTATAAAGAACGTATTCCAAAAGCGTGAATTTATGGTGAATTCAGACTAATAAAATGCATTTTCAGATCCCTATTTCTCTGTCGGTTTTCTTTAGAGATTTGTCTCATTTTCATGTCGGTTTTTGTCTGATTTGTTTCCTTTTGTCGTTTTTGTATTTATTCCTGAAAAAGTATCTGAAAATCTACAAAAACCGACAAGAACCGACAAGGTTTTGCGACAAGTAAATAGAGTCCTGAGGGTACTGTTTTCAGCCGCGCTTCTCTGTATTCTCAAAGCGTATTGTTCTCATACAGAGAAAGTATGCCGTATATGGTACTTCTGCCTTTATACTGAAAAGGTATAAAGAAGTCGAGGAGGTTTGCCATGGCTGCATTTGACAGGATCTTGAGCGGTATCCCCGAGATGGATAAGGCGTTCGATAACATAAGGCTCGGTGACAACGTCGTATTCCACCCCGAAAAACTTGAGAGCTGCCCCGACCTCACAGGTGAATTCACCGAAGAGCAGGACCTCAAGGAAATAGTCCATGTCTACGACGTTTCGGGCAGGGGATGCAAGGTCTATAACGACATAGCCGACGAGCACCTGGTGATCACATGCTGAAGAATACTGACTGCAGATGGACTGACGGAAACGACGGGGATTTCAAACGGTTCTACTTAAAGACCGAGGAGTTCTACAGCAGCATCGTCGGAGGCGTAGAGAACAGAAGGGATTTTGTTCCGTATAACATCTCGGAGAGCATCACCAAAGTGCTGATAGTGTCTGTGGACGGTGTGCCCGTCGCATGCGCCGGCATCAAGCCGTATTCGGACATCGAAGTCGAGATCAAGCGCGTCTGGGTCGACCCAGAATACAGGGGCAGGCGCATAGCTGAGGACATGATGAAAAAGATCGAGGGCAGGGCAAAGACCATCGGGTTCAAGAGAGCGATCCTGCAGACGAGGCCCCAGATGGAAGCAGCCGTCAGCCTGTACTTAAAGCTCGGCTATAAGCTCATAGACAACTATCCGCCTTATGACAGGCTCGACGGAGCCATCTGTTTCGCAAAGGACCTCTAAGGAAAACCTCTAATCGTATTCCCGCCATCTATTGTTATAATAGAAAAACTAAATGCTCAGGGGGAATACGGAATGATACTTTCGGACAAGACGATACTTAAGATGCTCGGGGAGAAGACTCTTACCATAGAGCCTCTGACTAAAGAACAGATACAGCCCGCGAGTGTTGACATCCGTCTTGGCAACACTTTCAGCGTTGTCGACGATACGCCTTCGAGCGTGATCACTCTCGAAAACGAGATCAAATACAAGTCCATAACCACGGATACCTATCTGATAATGCCGGGGCAGTTCGTCCTTGCAACGACGATGGAATATTTCGAGCTGCCTGATGACCTCACGGCATTCGTTGAGGGCAGGAGCTCTCTTGGAAGGATGGGCCTCTTCATCCAGAATGCGGGATGGGTCGATCCGGGATTCAAGGGCGAGATAACGCTCGAACTCTACAACGCCAACAGGTGCGCCATAGAACTCAAGGCCGGAAGAAGAGTCGGCCAGCTCGTTTTCGCAAAGCTCGATGAGCATGCGCTCAACCCCTACGACGGAAAGTACCAGGGACAGCGCGGCGCAACGGGCTCAAGAGTCTTCAGGGACAGCGAGAACGCGTAAGTTAAAGGGACCGGCATGGGACAGGCACAGGACTACAGGCGGAATTCGCTGGATTTCTGGAACGGCATACATAAGGAATACGAGCGCGGGTCGATAAAGACCGACGACTGGCTCGTAAGGTTCGACGACATACTTGAGAACGTTTCAAAGCCTGTGCTCGATCTCGGGTGCGGCGGCGGGAACGACACTCTCTATCTCTTGTCGAAAGGGCTGCGTGTCATCCCGTGCGACCAGTCGGAGAACGCGATATCGAACATCAGGAAGAATTTCCCGGAGATAGAAGACGCGAGAGTTTTCAATATGCTCGACGGTCTTCCTTTCGATGACGGGACATTCGATGCGGTGGTGGCGGACCTTTGCCTGCATTATTTCGGTGAAGAGGACACGAAAAGGATCATCGCTGCCATAAGCCGCGTGCTCACTCCGGGCGGGCATCTGTTTTTCCGCGTGAACTCCGTAAATGACGTAAATCACGGCGCGGGGCAGGGAATAGAACTCGAGCACCACGTGTATGAATCCGAAGAGAAAATGGTGAAGCGGTTCTTCGACGAGGACGACATCAGATATTTCTTTAAGGATTTTGAGATACTTTATCTCCACGAAGAGGTCATGAAAAGGTATAATCTTGAGAAGATACTATTCAGGGGATGCGTGAGGAAACCATGGAATCGATAACCAAGCCGTCGAAAGAGACCGGCACAAGGATTGCCATATATGTTGTCGCGATAGTTGTCGCGATCGTTATCCTCATGCCGTTCATCATCATCCTCAAGGATTCATGGGGCCCCGCATATGTCTATGTTCAGGGACCGGGCGGCCATTGGGAGGCGCATGAGCTCCAGGGAGCTTTCTTAGGCTGGAATAACGTCAACGATTTTCTGGAATCACAGATATTCACAGGTTTAAAAAATTCATTCATAATCGGCGTCTGCAGCACAGCTCTTACGCTCTATTTCTCGGCGCTCACGGCATATGCGATCGTCGCTTACGACTGGAGGCTCAGGGAAGTATTCAACAAGTTTGTGCTCGCCGTCATGATGATCCCTACGACGATCTCGTCTATCGGCTTCGTCCAGATGATCTACAAGATGCACATGACGAATAAGCTCATCATGTTCATCCTGCCTGCGATCGCGGCGCCAGTCACGGTATTCTTCATGAGGCAGTATCTGCAGGCCACGGATCTCTCGGAGATAATCCAGTCGGCAAGGCTCGACGGCGCCGGAGAGTTCAGGATCTTCAACACGATCGTGCTTCCGTTAATGAAGCCGGCATTCGCCACGCAGGGCATACTCGCATTCGTTGCGAGCTGGAACAACCTGTTCGTGCCTATGGTCGTCCTTACGGAACCCGCCAAGATGACCATCCCGATCCTGGTCCGGAATACCGCGGATTATAAGATAATACTGTTCTGCTGTCTGCCTCCAATGGTCATATATCTGCTGCTGTCCAAGCACATAGTCGACGGCATTACGCTGGGCGGCGTCAAGAATTAGATTTTGAGTTCCTTTTTCGCTGTTGTGTGATTTTGGGAAATCGGCAGAGTTACGGCTCTGCTTTATTTTTCGCTATATAATGCACACTCCGTTTTGATCATATTATCCTGAAGTGCAACCGTTGAATCCTGCTGCAAAAACACGGCTAAAAACACGGCGGTAGCCGAGGTTTTAGCCGTGGTTTATGGGAAATTGTTGAAAAAGCAGGTTGAAAACCCGGCTGTAGCCGAGGTTTTAGCCGGGGTTTCGAAAGATTTCACGTCGGTCTTGTTTTAACGACTGCCATTTATTCGCGGCAGTTACATTTCCACGGTAGCCATGTTTCTTAGAGGCCATGTTTTGCAAACTGCTTCCCCGTGTAAGAAACGGTTAAGGATTGCACAAGGTCTGTGTAAGGATTCCTTTTGCGCTCATCTGTATATTGAATGCAGAAGAAAGCGAAAAGGAGTCTTTTATGTTTCTTAAGGAAAAGCGTGTATCAAGTTCTGTAATCATTTTCATCATCTGTCTCATAGTCCACGCGGCAGAGGTCTTCTTTCTGAGAACTGACGAGACCGTGTTTGCGGAGTGCTTCGTCAACAAGGTCTTCGGCATCGTTGTACTCTTCGTGCTCCTGGCGCTTTTGAAGATGAAGTGGAGCGACATCGGCTTTAAGGCCGCGCGTTTTCTGCCTGACTGCCTCAAGGGTTTTCTCATCTGCGCGGTCTTCTATTCGATCGGATTTGGCGCCGAGTTCATCGCGCTTGTAGCACAGGGCAATCCCGGTCATATGGAGTTCTTCGTGACGGGTTTCTCTCTTACGGGTGACGTGAATAAGCAGACGGGGATCTTTTTCGTTATCATGTGCATTTTCTTCAACATCATAAACGTGTGGATGGAAGAGGGACTCTTCAGGGGCTTTTACATCACTTATCTTAAGGAGGAGATTGGCCCTAAGGGCGCGCTCTTCCTCGCTGCACTCCTGTTCGGCATCTGGCATCTGGTAACACCATTAAGGAGCGTTATCGACGGTCAGATGACCATTCCCGAGTTTGCCGTAATGAGCATCGGCTATGTTGTTCTCTCGGCTCTCATGGGCATCAAGTGGGGCATGCTCTATGAGCAGTCCGGCTCGGTATGGATCGGACTTGCTGACCATTTCTTCAACAACTGCGTAGTAACGAATCTCATGCACGTCGTCACGGAGACTGGCGTCGACGAAAACCAGATAATGCGCGTGCTGATCGGCGAGCTGACTTCTTTCGTTGCTGTCGTCATATATGTGAGGCTGAAGAAGGCGAAGGTCGCAAAGTGCGCGCTTGCTTAAGAGGTGATGTGTTCTTAACGGGATAAAATGTTAGAACAACAGTAAGGTTTGACAGGGGTAAATGGTCACTATATAATCAATTTAAATCAGGTGACTGATTTGGGCTGGTCGTAAGACCCTGGTCCACCAAGCTGCGGGGGAATCCCCCGCTTTTTCTTTTTGGAGCAAAGAATGGCAAAAAGGGTTCTCAGTTGTTTTATTGATGAGAGCGGTGATTTTGGTCCCTATGAGGCTCATTCGCCGTACTATTATGTTGCCATCGTTCTGCATGACCAATGTGATGATATTTCCGATAAAATAGCCGGACTTAATCAGCGTGCTGCGAATGAGGGTTTTTCTGAGCATGCAATCCATACAGGACCTCTAATCAGAAGAGAAAGCAACTATGAGTTTGATACATCAACAGAGCGCAAACACCTTTTCAATATTCTTTATCATTTTACGATGCATTTGCCGATTAAGTATATTTGCGTACGTGTAGATAAAAAGGATTGTATAAACAACATTGTCCAAACGGGATTGATAAGCAAGGGACTGTCTAACGAGATTGAATTGCACCCCGAGTTTTGGAACCAATATGATCAGATCAACATCTACTACGATAACGGACAGACTGAATTAACTAAGATAATAACATCCGTTTTCTATTCAAAATTCTCTAAGGTTGATATGAGGTTGGTTGCACCAATCGATTATAAGCTTTTTCAAGTGGCTGATCTTATTTGTACAATGGAGATGATACACGATAAAGAAGTCAAGAATAAAATGACAAGATCTGAATTGGACTTCTTTAACGGACGTCAGAGTTTTAAAAAAGATTACTACAAAAAAATAGCCAAGAAACGTTTGTGAATGGCTTTTTGCTTATGCCAGAAGTAACGACGTATGTGTTTTGACATTTGCGGAGCAAAACTCAATGTGTTCTCCATGATAATACACATATATCTCTGTAGCTCGAATCGATTCCCATACAAAAACCTTAGTTTTGCTACATAATCGCACCCGTTCCTGCCGCAAACGCCCGGTGCAATAAAAGTATAATCTCCGTATAACCACAAGAGCGAAGAAAGGACGTGAAGCTATATGAAGAGAACAGCACTTTACCGTTACGGAAAACAAAGCCTGACAGCAGTCGCTGCCGGCTTTGCTGCGGCACTCCTGGTGGTAAGTCTGCCGGCAGGTCTTGAGAAGACCGTAAATGCAGACGTCATCGATCCCGTTGTCACATACGAGCCGGGCGCGAAGGATGAGGACGAAGCAGTTTATGTCGAAGGATTTAACGGGCGCAGCATCGCCTGCATCGCGAACACGATGCTCGGCACGCCTTATCTTTTCGCAGGCACATCCACAAAAGGCATTGATGCATCAGGCCTTGTCGTATACTGCTATAAGCAGATAGGCATCTCGGTTCCTCATTCGTGCGATTCAATCTGTAAGCTGTCAGGTTATGAGGTCGAAAGGAATGAGATCCTGCCGGGTGACGTAGTCTTATATAAATTCGGCGATTACGCCGGTCATGCGGGTATCTATGTCGGAAATGGCGAGGTCATCCACGCTTCGACTACCGACATCAAGGTCGTCAAGGCCAGTATCGACATTCAAGAGATCCTGTGCATAAAGAGGATCGTTCAGAGCCCCTCCGGCGGCTTTAAGAAAGCGGCAGGCTGGAAGGAGATATCCGGCAAATGGTATTATTTCGAGGCCTGTCAGGTAACATGGCCACCGGCTGGAAACTGATCGGCCTCAAGTAGTATTACTTCGACGAGACCGGCGAGATGAAGACAGGTGCGTTTGACCTCAATGGCATCGAATACATCTTCGGCAAGGACGGAGCGCTGGTGGAAGGATAACATCCGCGCGAACGTAACAAACGCGTGAGCGTAAACCGGCGGCAGTGCGCTAAGCGCGGTCAGCGAAAACGCACTGTCACATGACTGAATAACGAAATGGCGAAAGAGCCGTCCCGGGCTGCATAGCAGCTTGCGGGGCGGTTCTTTTTCGCGCGCGAGTGTGAATGTTTGGAAAAATCATCGGCCGCAACATTTTCCTTTACTTGTCTGTATTAATGGTATCAGAAGGTCATACCATGTTCGGAAAAGGAGCGGAATCATGAGCAAAGTAGTGAAGGTTATAATGACGGTTACGGGAATAGTCGCTTTGGTTGCAATCGCAATTGTCGTGTTCACGGTGCCGTATGTGAATGCCACGGCAAAGGTCGTCAACTCGTCACATTATGCCAGCATTGAGGCAGAGGAATTAATGGAAAGCGATTATCAAACGCCAGAACTCTCAGGCACAGTTAACGAGAGTCTTACGCTCAGCTTCTATGCGGGCGGTGAAGAGCACACCGTCAACTGTCATATCTCGGCCCCCTATGCCAATAACTACGGGCTGCATAATCCCGGTAGCTCTGTCGAGATCGTATATAATCCGTTCTTCCCGGACAAGACCGTAAAGGTGATCTGAGGTATCGAAATCCGGGAAAAACTTCTATTTCGATACCTCGCGAAAAGCAAAAGTATCGAAATTCAGGTAAAGCAATCTATTTCGATACATGCCAAAGACTCCATGAATGGCGATTTTATCCCAAACCATGAATTTTTGCTTCCGTGGGATAATTTTAAGAGGTGAAATTATCCCAAAAGTTCAAAAATGCTTCGCTTGGGATAATTGGCGGTTCGTTTTTTATCCTAAACTGTCAGAAAACCTCATCTTGGGATAATTTCGAGCTCCAATTTTATCCCAAAGTCTCGAAAAACTTCCCGATGGGATAATTTCAGCCTGAGGTATCGATTTTCGGGAAAAGAACTCAAAAACGATATCTGTCTGAGAGCCGAGATATCGTTTTTAAGGAAAAGTTCCCATTTACGATACTTTCCGAAGAGTCAAGATATCGTTTTCGGGAAAAAATCCCAGTTTACGATACTTTCCGAAGAGTCAAGATATCGTTTTCGGGAAAAAATCCCGGTTTACGATACTTTCCGAAGGATCGAGATATCGTTTTCGGGAAAAAATCCCAGTTTACGATACTTTCCGAAGAGTCGAGATATCGTTTTCGGGAAAAAATCCCGGTTTACGATACTTTCAGTAAAGCTAAGATATCGTTTTCAGGAAAAAGACTTCAATTACGATACTTGCGGAGAAGTAAAGGTATCGTTTTTCAGGAAAAACTTTCATTTACGATACCTTTCAAAAGTCCAAGGCATCGAGATTTAGTAAAAGACTTCATTATCGATGCCTCGCGAAAAGCAAAAGTATCGAAATCCGGGAAACACCTCCATTTTCGATACCCGCCCATTCTCAAACCCAAAACAAAAGCAGTCTCAAAACACATAAGCGTTCGGGACTGCCTATTTATCCAAACTAAACAGCAAGCTTATACCGCGGTGTTCTCTCCCTGCGGCAGACGCGCGCCTGCCTTGAAAGCCATCACGCAAATATAGATCGGGCTGATGAGGCCGAAGAGATAGCCTGAGAGCATGATCAGGTCATTAATGTTGGTCAGATCACTGATAAGGGAAGGATCTCTCAGCAGCTGCAGCGAGAAGATGATGAGTATGAGGCTTGTGATGACCTTGTAAACGAGATTGATCGTGAGGATGATCCAGTAGTGGGGGATCACCTTTTCGCTGTCTCTGTGCTTGCGGAATATGAGGATCAGGATGAGCGAAGAAGCAACCGCCGTTACGAGCGAATTGATGGTGCCGGTCATGAGTATCCATGCCTGAAGGCTCTCGAAGCCAACGCCGACCGCTTTGAGCAGGAGTACACGGACTAAAGTGCTTGCGAGCGGTGCCAGCACTTCGATTATGAGCAGCGGAATATAGATGAGCTTCTTGCCATAATTCTTATGGATGAATATGCACATGCAGAGCATCGAAATAAATGCGACGCAGAAACTGACGATTGAAGTTCCTGTGATGACTTTCGAATACATCTCGACCGAGCCTGCCATCAGGGCTCCCGACCTTGCGAATGTCATCATGCCGCCCAAAGAGCTGACGATGATGCCGATGCCAAATATCTTCGTTGACTTGGGCTTTGCCGTGAGGATGAGTATGCCGAGCACAATCTGGCCGATCGAGCCCAGGAGCGGCAGGAACCTGGCTATTTTGAAAATAAGTATGAGCAAAGAATCCATGTATTAATCCCCCTTGGTTAATTCCTGATTGAGGATTATACCACTACTTCGGCTGAACTGCGTGCAGAACCGGGGAAGTTGCTTACAGACGTGCACCCATGCCGCACACCGGGCTATCGAGCCGCCTTTACCCCTTAACTATCGCCTGAGCCCTTGCCAGCGCGTCGTCGATGTGTGCGCAGAAGTTGTCGCTGCCGAGCTTCTTGTCAAATCCCGCCTTGCAGATGACCTTCATGGGCTGTTCGTTGACATGCGACATGATTAGCTGAACGCCTCTGGCTTTGCAGTCGTCGTAGAGGAGTTCAAGGTTGCGCATTGCGGTCGCGTCGATCGTGCTGACGCTCCTCATCCTGAGGACAAGCGCCTTGGTGTCTTCCTTGGGCGATATCTGAAGGATCTTTCCGGCTGAAGCGAAGAACATCGGGCCGGAGATCTCATATACGATTGTGTGCTCGGGCAGCACGCGCAGATCGATCGAGTCGGGGTCGTTCTCGGGATCGAAATCCTTCCATCCTTCAACCTGCGTAACCTCGCTCATCCTGTGCATGAAGAGGACTGCAGCGAGGAGCACGCCTACT
The DNA here is from genome assembly GCA_947167045.1 of uncultured Clostridia bacterium. Classification (GTDB taxonomy): domain Bacteria; phylum Bacillota; class Clostridia; order Saccharofermentanales; family Saccharofermentanaceae; genus Saccharofermentans. The sequence goes on along the minus strand of CAMVGO010000028.1, from coordinate 20,653 downwards.
TCAATTGCAACGACGAGGTCGAAGATGACCGTGAGCACGAAAGTGATGACGAGCACTGCGATGTCGCTCTTGGGCGAACTCTTAATGAGCTTGACGAACCTGCGCCAGCCGCTCATGTTGTATGCGACCTGGAAGAGGATCGCAGCGATGCAGGGCATGGGGATGAGCTTTGCGTAAGGCATCAGGAAAACGACCACGATGAGGAGCGTTACCGAGTGTACCATGCCGGCGATCGGCGTGCGTCCGCCGTTCTTGATGTTTGCGGCAGTCCTTGCGATCGCGCCAGTTGCCGGGATACCGCCCAGGCAAGCGGATGCGATGTTGCCGACGCCCTGAGCCACGAGTTCCATGTTGGGGCGGTGCTTTGAACCGATCATGCTGTCTGCGACAACTGCCGAAAGGAGTGACTCAACGCCTGCGAGGAATGCGATCGTGACGGCGTTGGAGAGCTGTCCTTTTACTGCCTCGAAAGAGAACATCGAAAGGTTGATGCTTATCGGAGGGAGTCCTGCCTGTATGTCCTGAAAAGATTTGCCGATGGTGTTAACGTCTAAATGGAAGATCTCAACGATGGCCGCGGTTACGATTACTGCCACGAAAGAGCCGGGGATCTTTTTGAAGATCATGGGCCAGACGATGAGGATCGCGAGCGCGATGGCTCCGATCATGACGGCCTGCCAGTTGATGGTAACGGCATTGTTTATGAGTGCCATTATCTTTTCGGATGTCTCGATGGGCTTCTCGCCGTTCATGTAGGAGATACCCGTGAAGTCCTTGATCTGGCCGATGAAGAGCGTGACGGCGATGCCTGCAGTAAAACCCGTGGTGATCGGGTCGGGGATGTATTTGAGGAGGCTTCCGAATCTGCAGAAGCCCATGATTATGAGGATGATGCCCGCCATGATCGTCGCGATGATAAGACCTTCTGTGCCGTCCTTCATTACGATGCCCGCAACGATGGTCGCAAAGGCTGCCGTGGGCCCTGCGATCTGAACTCTGCTGCCTCCCAGGAATGATACGATGAATCCCGCAACGATCGCGGTGTAGATGCCCGCTTCGGGTCCGACTCCCGACGCGATCGCGAGTGCTATTGACAAAGGCAGTGCGATTATCGCAACGATGATGCCGGCGACTATATCTTTTACGAGCTGTGAACCTGAGTAATTCTTCATTACCGAGAACAGCTTGGGCTTGAATTCTTTCATGGACCGATCCTCTATTCTTACTTCTGCTTTTTAGACCAAAGTATTTTAGGAATAGAGGTGATTGTTAGCAATTAGCATTTTCACAAAAGAAGTATTGGAAGGAAAACGGGTGCATCAACAGAATAACGGAAACTGTCCTGATCACGAAAGTGACTAGAGATAAAAAAATAGCCGCCTGTTTTTCGACACAAGCGTCAAATGATTAGATCACGTCAAAAAACGTGCGGCAACAGCCTGTGTTATTATAGTAACCGGTTCAGCAAAAACAGATTTACCGGACCATTGATCAATAGTTTACGGGGGAAGATCATATGAAGAAGTGGTATGACGAAGAATACGAGTTCACGGTCGAAGTAACGGGATTTCTTCACGGCGACCATACTGAGCGCTACTGCCGTAACGGCGAGGAGATCGGAGACACTTACACCTGCACATACGGCTGCCCCGTCAACAAAGACGGATACGGCATCTGCTCCAAGACCATGATGATGCTCTATCCCCTCATGGAGGCCGTAAGGAGCGGCGGCGATCTCGAAAACCTTGGCGGCGACGGCAAGTACACGAAGACTGTCGTATGCCCTGACGGATGCGTAATCTTCAAGCTCACCGCAAAGCCTTTGGGCAACGAGAATTTCCACAAAGGCGGATTCTGGGAGTATCCCGATCAGACATGATGCTCTGAACTGAGATGGTTTTTTTATTGATGTTTTTTGTGCGGCAACTGTTTTGGTAGTGCCGCTTCTTAATTTGGTTGTCAGAGTCAGATAAAGTTATCGTGAAAAATCGGCAGAGTTTCGGCACTGCCGTATTTCTGCATGATTTTTCCGGGTTAGTTGAAGAAAAATGCGGCAAATGATCCGGCAGTGCCGCATTACTGCCGAATAAATTTTCCTGATCACATACCTGATCAGTACCTGTATGCAAAGTGCTCGAAAACCTCGGCTAAAACCTCGGCTAAAACCTCGGCTAAAACCTCGGCTAAAACCTCGGCTGTAGCCGGCTTTTCAGCCGTGTTTTCGCGAAAATGGAATCAAATCCCGGTCAAAACCCCGGCTCATACCGGCTTTTTAGCCGAGGTTTTTCAGTCTGCAAATGATTATTTCGAAAACTGATACGCAAGTCATAAACACCCCGGTTCCTTATTGTCGTTAAGCAACAGAAAGCCCCGTCAGCAGGTTTACCCGCCGGCGGGCTTTCGAAAACTTCATATAGCCATATCAAGATTTCCTGATATAATGCGTTTATAAAACTGCTGTCCGGAAAGCAGCAAAAAAGGAATGGTAGGATAGATGGTTTCTGAAAAGACGAAAACAAAACCCAGGGTCAAGGGCCTTCTGATAGGGTTGGGTATATCTGTAGCCTGGATAGTCATGGCATACATACTTTTCGCCGTCATGGGCGAATCGACATTCCCCCACGGCGGACTTGACGACATCGGCGAGGCGATCGCGATAGCTTTCCTGTGGAATGTGTTCATATGGGGTCCGCCCATCGTTATCGCCGGAGTGACTCTTCTGGCATGGCTCATCAAGTATCACAAGAAGTGGATCAAGTTCATCCTGATAGGACTCGCTGTCATCGGCTTAGGCGTCGTATGTTATGTAAACTTCGGCAAACAGCTGCTCGCTTCTGTTTTCAACACTCCCGAAAACGTGGCGCGCAAGATCGATTCCTATTCCGACTGGTATGAATACGAGAACGAGCACAGCTATGGTCTTTGCGACGGCTGGACGGAATACGATTTTATCTGCGAGTATGTAAAAGACGAACTGAAGTATAATACGCTCGCCGAGATGAGCTACGCGCATCCCGACGCGGATGATGCTCTCGAGACAGAATACATCAACGCCGCAATGGAGAAGTGCGGTAAGGACATACCTCATCTCGTCAGGTGGGAATACGTAACCGACGTCACTTCTCTGATACCGCCGAGACAATACACGGCAGAGCGGTACGGCTCCGAAGAGATGGCCGAATGGTTCAGGGAAAGCGACAAGGACGGATATCTGATCTACGATGACGAGTTCCCTTATATCGAAGATTATTTCGGAATGCCGCTTAACCAGGACCACGAGTATCCGAGATACCAGAATTCAGCTTCGAGCTTTATCTACAGTTATTCGAAAGTGATCGTTCTCTTCTACGACAACGGCACATTCGACATCGTCTGATACGGTTTTCGCGACACTCCGCACACAGGGCGGTGCTAGCTGGGCGCAGTATGTGCACACACACTACGATCCGAACTGCGGAATGGACAGGACATAAGCTTTCCCATTCAGAGCATCCATAACTTGATTTTGGCGGTATTAACGTCAGAGTTTGTCCCCTGTCACGTTTTGTTGCTACATGCTAATCTATTAGCGGTAGTAGGAATGTGATAAGGGGACTGCTCCGTCTGTAAAAGGAAGGATGCTCTTATGTTTAGTTTAAAGGCGGCAGTAATGCCGGCAGTTATATTATGCTCTTCAGCGGGAACATATACATATGTAAGGAGCGGATCCGGAGATGCGCTCTGCCGGGGATGATCCGGGTTGGCGTATGTAGCTGATCCCGTTTTTTATGGAATGCTGCATAACAGGGAACAATGGCTGATGCAGGATATGGGGAGAAACAATATGAAAAACTTAAAGGGAATCCTTTCTTTGCTGCTGGTGCTTTCAGTAGGCACTTCGGCGATCGGATGTCAGGCAAAACCCGAAGAGAGCACGGAAGAGACCACTGCTTAAACGACCGTCAGCACGACAGTGACCACGACGTCAGAAAGTGAGACTGAGACGGAAACAGAAGAGACCTCTGCGCCTGATAACGTGAATGACGGTTTCGATCCTTACGACGGTTCTGAGATAGCAGGTATCTACAACAAGATCGACATAGAGTTCCAGAGGACTGACACTTATCTGAACATCAGACACAACATAACGCTGCCGACGGATTTTGAGCCCGCAACGGTCGAGTGGGTAAGCGGCAATGAAGGCATAATCGAGAACGACGGAACGATCCACTCCAAGGACGAGTACGGCTACATATTCACTTACAATCAGGTATGCGGCGACGCGAAGGTTGGAGGAAGGGTAACGATCACGACAGATCTCTCAGGTCACGTGAACGGTTTTATAAACGGCTATATCCGTGTGAAGGTCGATCCTGTGCCGTCGATAGATGGCGATGGTCGATGCGCATGACGGCACCCTGCTTGGCATAAGAGACAGAGCGATAATAGACTGAACGGCTCTTTCGCAGTGCGGAAATAAGATGCCGGCTGCATGCCAAACTGCGGTATTTATAAGGCGCGTTTTAAGAAAAACATAGTTTTTTCGCAAACATAAAGTATAATTGTGGGGATTTTGCAGATCATATCTGTAAATAAAGTTATGGAATACTGAGGTAAACACATGTCGAGATCGAGCAGGAATCTGGGAGCGGTAGTCGCTTTTCTGATATTGGGACTTGTAATAGTCGGATGCATTTTCGTCATCAAGGTGGCGTACGACGAGCCTGTCCCGACCGTACAGGAGACCACGGCGGCCACACTGCCGACGGAGCCTTCCGAGACAGAACCGGAAGAGAAGAGGATCGCGCTTTTTCAGACGAACGATATCCACGGATTTTTAATGGACACCACGGGCGGTGATTCCACCAAGTTCCAGTACAGACTCGCTTATATCGCAAAGGACGTTAAAAACGCCAGAGAGTCTGACACCTACGAAGACGTTCTCCTTGTCGACAGCGGCGACATATATTTCGGCACACCCGTATCGAACCTTTCGCAGGGCGCGGCAATGAGAGCCGCAATGGACGTCATGGGATACGATGCCGTAACTCTCGGAGGACACGATTACGTATGGGACGTCTCGAAAAGCGCTGCAGACGATTTCTGCACTCTCCCCGCATACACGTTAGGTGACATCACGGGCGATCCCATGGTCCCCGTCATCTGTGCCGACCTCTGCTATGCCAACAACCACAACAGAACGCTCTTTACAAAGGACTACGTCATAGCCGAGAAGGGCGGATACCGCGTAGCCCTCATCGGTTACATTCCCGATTATCTCAACGAACTCCCGAAAGATCTGGCGGATTACTATGAGATCCACGCAGACCTTACCGAATTTTCCGAACGCGTTAAGGCGATCAACGAAGCCGAAAAGCCCGATATCACGATCGTTGTTGCACATGAGGACGCGCTCACTGTCGCAAGCGCTTTGAGCCACGATGACGTCGATCTCGTCTGCGGCGGCCGTACGCATGAAGCACAGTGCGGCTACACCGGAGACGGCATCGCATATCTCCAGAGCGACTGCAACGCGCAGGGTTATTCAAGAGCTGTCATCGTTATCGACAAGGACGGCAACGTTACAGTTGAAGATCCGGTTAACAACAGCATCATCGAATATCCCGAAATGCTCTACGACACACTGTCGAATTCCTCTTATTTTGATTCCGAAGTCCTCGACATCTCTCACAAGGCATGGGATTCCATCAGCGACCAGATGAAAGAGGCTTTGGGCTACATCGAGACCTCAGTCGAAAAGGACGGCATAATAAGCGGTCATACGACATCCGGCGGCAACTTCCTTACGAGCCTGATGCTCGAGTATACGAATGGCGACGGAGCCATAGCTGCTTTCTGCAGCAGGGACGCCGTATGTGCTGATTTCGTCGTTGCCGAAGGCGGCATCTTCGAGCTCTCCGTAGGCGACATGTACAAGCTCTGTCCTTACGACGATGTATGGCTCATCTACAGTCTCACCGGCAAAGAGCTCGCCCAGCTCATCGCGGACGGTTTCAAGGACCCCGCATTCGGTGACCAAATGTCCGGCATCAGATTCGAATACAATAACAACGGCACGCTTGAAGCGCCCGAGATCGAGATAGTCAGCATCAAGTTCACGAACGGCACGAATGTCGATCTCGACGACACCGAGACAACGTACAAGATCTGCGTCACGGGTTCGTGCGCATCACAGCCCGGAAGCGTATTCGAAGGCAAGACACCTCTTCATTCCAAGGACGAAGCACCTGTCGACAATCAGGCTCTGATCGAGGTCCTTCGAAAGAGACGTGACGGCGGCAACATCCACATCCCCGCAGATACATATTCCAGAGGCACATGCCTTAACATGGATGACATTCCCGAGGGTGAGTCAAACGCAGACGGCGGTGAAGGCGATACAGCCGGCGAAGAGGACAACTGAGCCGAATATATAGGGTCTGTCGTTACCATACACGTTGACTTTGGTTACACTCCTGAGTGTTATAATCTTCTTGTCCGCCGCTGATGCGTTTTCGAGATGCGTCGAGGCGGATTCTGTAAAGTTGAATTGTATGAGGAAGAAAATATGAAACGTGAATTGGGAATCGCAAGATGCGGTCTAGCCTGCTGTCTGTGCTCGGAGAATAAGGAGTGCAAAGGCTGCAGGCTCGACGGGTTCAAGGATCTGTCTTGGTGCAAGGATGCCGAGTGGTGTGAGAACAGGAAGTGCTGCATCGCAAAAGGCGTTGCGGGATGCTGGGCGTGCAGCGAGAGCGGCTGTGAGAAGGGCCTTTTCAAGGACAAGATAAAGGCAAAGGGCTTTACCGAATACGTGCGCCGTTTCGGCATGGAAGCGCTTTTGGACCGCCTTGAGATAAACGAGCAGAACGGCATCGTATATCACAGGGAAGGCATAATCGGTGACTACGATGATTTCGATGATGTTGAGGAACTGATAAAGTTCATCCAGACAGGCGAGAGGTAAGCGCCGGATCACTACGATCAAGAGGTGATTTAATATGGCATCGAGCAAAGAATATCTGGATTTCATCCTGGAGCAGTTATCGCTCCTTGACGGCATCACATACCGCGCCATGATGGGCGAATACATCATCTACTATCAGGGCAAGGTAATAGGAGGCATCTACGATGACCGCTTTCTCGTGAAGGTAACGAAGTCGGCTCAGGCGCTGATGCCTGAAGCGGAACTCGAGCTTCCTTATGAGGGCGCGAAGGAGATGCTCATGGTCGATGACGTCGAGAACAGGGAATTCTTGAGAGAACTTTTCGACGCGATGTATCCCGAGCTTCCGGCGCCGAAAAAGAAGAAGCAGTAAGAGGAACAGAAAATGAAGTTCAGCGTGATCCACATGCATTTTGACAGGGACCGGATACCGCCTTCGGACATCGAGATGGTGCCTTTCACGGACGATGTTTACGAGCTGTATAAAGATCAGTACGTGGCGGCTTACGACCAGGCATTCTTCCCGATGAGGAAGGCTCTGGACATCGAGCCTTACAACTGTTTCGGCGGCGGCCTGAAGCAGCTCGGCGAGGATCCGGAAGTGTTCCTTTTGACAGAAAACGGCATTCTAATTGGCTCGGTCGAGTGCTGCAAGGATCTGATCGACGATCTTTTCGTAAGTGACAAGTTCCGGGGAAAAGGTTACGGAAGGAAGATCCTCATCTGGGCAATGAACCACGTGAGGGAGCAGGGGTATAAGGAGATGAAGCTGAGCGTCGCCGTGTGGAACAGGGGCGCGATGCAGCTGTATCTGAACAAAGGATTTGAGATAGTAAGTAAAGAAGAGGTTAACCCATACGGAACATGAATATACGTAAAGCTGAAGAAAGAGATTTTGACGCGGTAAAAGAGATAACGCAGGAGACGATCGCGGAAGTATATCCGAAATACTATCCCGAGGGCGCGGTCGTGTTTTTCGCGAACCACCATTCGGATGAGAACATAAAGCGCGACATTGAAGCCGGGAATGTATATCTGCTGGTTACAGAAGATGGCGCATTGGCAGGCACTGTGACGGTTTCCGAAAATGAGATCGACAGGCTGTTCGTTATGCCTTCGTATCAGCACAAAGGCTACGGAAGAGCACTGCTGGATTTCGCCGAAGAAGAGATATTTAAAACGCACGAAGTCATATGCATTGACGCGTCTCTTCCTGCGAAGAAGATCTATCTTTTGCGCGGGTATAAGGAGACGGGATACAACATAATAGACACCGGTTACGGCGACTATCTCTGTTTCGACAAGATGGAGAAAAGAGCATGAGGACTGATGTCTACGATATCGAGAAGATATCGCGCGGGGATTACGACATATACAAGATCTACGAGAAGTACGAAGCGTGCATGTACCTGGTGTGCGGGAGCGAGAGCGCTTGCCTCATCGACACCGCATACGGGCTTTGCGACCTGAAGGAGTTAACGGCTTCGCTTACATCGCTTCCGGTATTTGTTGTCAACACGCACGGACACATCGACCACGTACTCGGAAACCATTATTTCGATGAGGTGTACATGCATCCTTCTGATAAAGAGATGTACAAAGAAGTGGCTGACGGATTTGCTGACATGATCGGTGAACCGTGGGTCAGGGAAAAGTACGGTGAGTTCATAAAAGATGCGGATCCGTTGTTGGTCAGGTTCCCCAAGACCATGGATGTCAGGGACGGCAACATAATAGATCTCGGCGGAAAGATACTGGAAGTCGTAGGGATACCTGGACACACTCCCGGCAGCATAATGCTGATCGACAGGGAAGAGAAGATATGTTTCTCGGGCGATTCGATAATCGAGCACCTGTGGCTGTTCCTTGAAGAATCTTTGTCACCTTCCAAGTACCGCGATAACCTGGCACGCGCAGTCGGAAAACTTCGTGATGCAGGTGTTGAACGAATCTACAACGGACACTATGCATATAAGCCGTTGACGATGGCTGACTGCGATGCCATCCTGTCAGGCATGGAAAAAGTGTGCGCCGGCACTGCTGAAGGCAGGCCTTTCTCGAACGATGCGGGGAGCGGCACGGAGTATGTATTCGGTGAGTTCAGCGCGCTCTGCGGCAACGAAAACAATCTGCCCGAAATGTGAGTTTTATTATGAAAGTCAGACTGGTTCCTTACAGTGATTCTTTGAAGGAAAGCCTGTTTGCTTTCACGGCCGGGTGCTTTGAAGAACTCGGCAAGAAATTCGAACCTGACGGCAGGCACGGTTTTTATAACGACATTGAAAACGAATTCGATGTCTTTTATTGTCTGGTTCTTGATGAAGAGGTGATAGGGACCGTCGGACTGAAGAAGGTTGATGTGCGTGCGGCTGGAAAGAAGATTGATGAGGGTGCGATCGATCTGAAGAATGATGAATGCGCCGTTGGACCGAAGCAAACGGGTGCGCGCGCCGTTGAACTCAAGGCCATGTATCTTGACCGTTCTTACAGAGGCAAAGGTTACGGGCGGATGCTGATGGACAAGGCTGTGGAAGAAGCAAAACGGCTCGGCTATGAGTGCATCGTTCTGGATTCCATGTCGAAGTATGAGGACGCATTAAGACTGTACGGGAAAACCGGTTTCAGGCGAATTGAAAGATATAACGACAACGTCCACGCAGATGTTTTCATGAGACTTGATCTGTGAGTTTGCAGGAGGGGAATATGTTTGAGAGCGATTATGCAAAAACAGATTACATAGAAAAGGATAATGTTGTCTTCCACGTGTGGAAAAAGGAAGCGCATTTCGACGATTACAGGGATCCCGTAAAAGCTTCGCTTGAGCTCCTTCGCGAGCACAAGGACAGCATCTTCATTGTTGATGCGAGGAACGGTTTCGAGGACGTGAAAGAAGACGTCGAATGGGGCTTTGAATACTTCCTTCCCGAGCTCAAGAAAACGGGATGCACGATATGGGGATTCATACTTCCCGAAGTGTCCGATATCGAAGGCGAGATCGACCTGTGGACGAAAGAGATCGAGAAGAATTTCCGTGTCATAAGAGCGGAGTCTTATGAAGGAATACTGGAACAGGTGTGAGGCTTTAACAGACTTTGTTTGATGATAAAAACAGCGTGGGTCTTTTAGGCCTGCCTGCATCTGCGATGATAAAAACAACAGGGCAAGTTTGCATTTGCGATGAAAAAACAACAGGGGCGTCCGACCATGCGTCAGACAGCCCCTTGTGTTATCTATCCCTTATATCCGTTCTTAATCTTTCCTGTATTCCAATATGTCACCCGGCTGGCAGTCGAGTGCCTCGCATATCGCTTCTAGTGTGGAGAAGCGGATGGCGGAGATCTTGCCGTTCTTCATCTTGGATAAGTTGACGTTTGATACGCCGACTTTTTCGGAGAGTTCGTTAAGCGAGATCTTGCGGTCCGCCATGACCCTGTCCAGTCTCAATATAATCTGTCCCATAGGCGCCTCCTTACAATGTCTCGTCAGACTCTGTCTGTAAGGTCATTCCGTAGTCGATAACGTTATGGACAACCCAGGTGAGAAGTATGCACAGGATTCCGAAGGTTGAGCCTGTTGTCAGGAGCAGGATGCCGCTCGTGATGGCGAGCACGATCGTGACTCTCTTCTTGACCTTTGCGGTGAAAGGGGTGTTCTCTTTTTCGATCAGTCCGAAGATGGAGCTGACCATCTTTGAAAGAATCGAAACGACGGCAAAGGCTAATCCTAGAAAGAAGACGTATCCACCGTACAATATGCTCATCGGGTGGTCGTCAATGGCGGCCTGGACTGCGGGAATGTCGGATTCGATGTTGGCGGGGACGATACCCAGATTGAACTCGAATGCCGATACCGCGCCGACCTTGTCGGAATTCTCGATGACGCCTCTCTGCTGTGCTTCAACAAGGTAATCGTCAAATTCTCTTTCCATCGACCACATGCCTATTGCAGAGATGATGCTGCAGATGCAGCCTATTGCAAAAAAGATGCAGAGGATGTTCGAAACGATCTTGCCGGCGTGGCAGCTCTTCTTGAGCTTAGCGATCTTTGCATTTTCTTCATTCATAAATTTATTCTCCTTATTCGTTGTTTGTGTCACCTTCGAAGATGGCTTAACTATACTCTGCGAATTAATCTTTGTCAACAAGAATTTAACGATAAACGTTAAATATTTTTCGAGGAGCGTTGTGCTAATGTATGCGTGCGCGGGTTAAAAGACCTATGTTTATAGGGGTGGTTTGAGGGGTGTTTGCAGAGGTGGTTTGCGGGGGCGACGGTTATGCATTTCGATGTGGCGGATGGTCGGTTTTGATCAACAGGGAAAAATGATCACAGGCTGGTTCCGCGAAAAATATTATTTCAGACCGGATGGTGTAATGGCTGCTGACGAGTTTTGGGATGGTTGTTATTTCGATAAGGACGGAGTTTGGGATCTTTACAAATACACTTGGATATTTAAAGGTAATGACTGGTACAATACAGATGTTGATCACAATGACGTGGTAGTTAAATCTAAGACGGTCTTAATTGATGGCTCAAAGTGTACTTTTGATGAAGACGGACGCCTAATTAAGTAAGTGAGTTTCAGGAGGGATGACTATGCAGCCGAAGACTCTTTTTGTTATCGGAAACGGATTTGATATCGCACACGGATTGCCGACGAGATATAAGGATTTCAGGGACTATCTTGTACAGAAATATGCTGTCAATGAAGATGAGTTTTATGACATTCCAGTACTTCACGATGGCTTTGATGGCCCCGAATATGATGAAGAGGAAGTGGCAGGGTTTGTCTGTCAGGTAATTGATGATTGCAATGGAGAGGATTGGAGCAATCTGGAGGTATATTTGAATCCGGATGAATTGTTCAGGCAGCTTATTAGCGGTGATGAAATCAATCCTGACGATGATTATGACTATTCAAACGATATCAGAAACGAAGCTGAAATTGTTGCTCCTGCATTCTCTTATTTGAAGGTCTTTTTCGTTGAGTGGCTAAGAGAGGTGCTTTCAGCTATTGATTATTCTAATCTTGGTAAACTTGAGTTTAAGGAAGTGTTATCTTCGGGTGATGCGTTCCTGAACTTCAACTATACCAAGACTCTCGAAATGGCATACGGCCTTCAGAACGTGTGCCACATCCACGGGATAATTGATGATCCGGAGAATGCATTGTTCGGTCATAACGATGAAAGCAGGTTTGATGAAGATATCGGTGGAAAAGAAAGACCTACCGGTATTGCCGAGTTTGATGAAATGCTCGGTGAATTCACTAAAGATACGGATATAGCTTATTTTCAGCACAAAGATTTCTTTGACAGTCTTTCGTCGGTAACTGATATCTATTCATTCGGAATAACAATGGTCGGTGTCGACAGATCCTATGCCGCGAAAATCGCAGAGAAAGCGCCGGGGGCAACCTGGCATCTGAATAAGCGTGCGATGAAAAAAAAGGAACTGATAAGCTTTCTTGAGAGCCTCGGTTTTAAAGTCGTTCCTGAAGAAAGATGGTAAAAGTTATTCCTGAAGTACGGTAATAAATAACTGATTTACACCGGCCTCGGTTTCGCGCAGTTAGTGCAGAACCTGCCGGTGTTTTTTGTGCTGCATTCAGGGCAGATCCATTCTCCTTCGGGCGAACTCGAAGGCTGTGAAACTTCGGTATCAGGTGTGGTGCCGGTAGAAGGCGCGGGTGTATTTCCTGAAGGTGGATTGAACATTCCTGGAGCGAACATGCCAAAGCCCATCGCGGTGAATGCGCCCACCGGAGTTAACATGGGATTGGGTTCGGGTTCCATGGTGTTCTTCGAATTGACAACTACTTCGACGTCGTGGTCCGGCATCGTGAATGTTATCTCGATAACGCCGTTCTTATATTCTTCTTTCTTATCGTCAGCATTTACATGGAATCTGTAGCTCGTGTCAGTGGCGATGAAAGGGAAGATGACCTTTACGGGTTCACCCGGTTCGTATTCGGTCTTTTCGGAGGTGAACAGGGGGCCGAAGTTTACTTTATAAGCCATGACGTTTCCTTTCTGCACGGATGCTGCCTTTTCAACCCTTCAGTTCGAATGATGCAATCTCTCTTGTCGGCCAGAATGCGCAGAGATGAAGTCTCGTTATCGTTCCCGTGATCGGCTTGAACGTTCTTACGACGATCGGAAGGGCAGAGTGCACCACTTCGGGTTCGTCGATAAGTATGGTCGTGTGAGGCGTCCACGGATGTTCCTGGACGGTACCCATATCGCATGCCTCGTGGAGTCTGTCCAGTCCGGGATCTTTGTCGGGTGCGGCGAAAAGGATCCTGCCGCCTGCGAACATTCCGATGTGGCTTATGTTGACCTTAACGGGAGCAAATCCTCCTGCGACTTTTTGGACCAGCGCTTTTGCTTTGTCCTCCATTTCGAGCGGGTAGGAAGACATGCTGATGTGGTGGGGAAGACCGGGTGTTTGCTGACCGGTGAAGCCAGCGTTTTGCAGCTCTTTGTACCAGCCGTCCAGTATTCTCTGCGTTTCGTTATCCCAATCTGCCATCAGGACCAGAAATTGTTCTGCCATGTCTTGTGCCTCCGTAAACTGATGAGAACATTATCTCACACAGAGATTATAAATCTGATATCCGTTGTCCTGATGTATAATGCGTTGTTGTCGAAAATGGACTGACAGTTCGGCTCTCGAAAGATACCGCAGCGTAAGGCAGATCGAACTTGTCACCGACAATACCGAAAAGACGATCGCTTTCTACAGATCTGCCGGATTCAGGGAACTGTCCGAGTTCGGCTACTGCGGCTTCATGAGAGGATGAAGCATGGTGTTCTGAATGCTGCCTGCGATGATCGCGGCCGTCCTTTTCGGTGCGACAGTGAAGCGAAGACAGGCGGAAAGTGTCACTTCCACGGTCTGACCTTATCGAGCCAGCCGTTTGCTTTCCAATACCTGTAATCAGTATATTCGGGATGATCTTTGCCGATCTTCGTCTGAAGAATCCGGCAGGCATAGAATTTGCATCTTACTATTAGACCTGTGCGGGCCGGCACGGAATAGTCGATCGAAGCGTATTTACGGCCGGCCTTGGTGACGCTGTTTAACATGGACGAGCGCTTTTCCTCAGAAAGTCTGTCCCAGACCACATCTCCCATGAGCTTAAATGTACACTTCCTGATATTGCTTATGCCCCACCAGGAGAGACTGTCTTTGATGTCTTTGGCAGTAGAGCTTTCACCGGAGCCGAGACACTGGGTGATTATGACCGCGCGCTTGCCGAACATCTCTTTGGCGGGGCGGTGCGGCATCCAGTGGTAGCCGAAGTGGTCGAGCATGGCTTTCATGGCACCCGTCGCGTGGAAAACGTAAGCCGGCGATGTGAATACCAGAAGGTCTGCTTCGAGCAGGGCTTTCTCGATAGCAAGTACATACTTCGCATCTTTGCAGGCTTCCGGACCTTTGTTAAAGCAGGTCGTGCACCCTGCGCAGAAGCCCGGGCAGTCTCTCGGAAGATAGAATTCCGTTATCTCGGCTGTGTTTCTTAACGGCTCAAGGAATGCTTCCTTAAGTCTGTATGTTACACCGTGCTTTTCTGTTCCGTTTATTACAGTTATCTTCATCTTGTTTTCTCCAATAAAGCGGTTGGATCGTGTGGTTTCAGCGGGCGGTTTACGCGGCTTTCCACGGTCTGTTCTTACCGAGCCAGCCCTGTTCCTGCCAGTATTTTCTTTCTTCTTCTCCGGCGCCCATGCCCTTTTGCTGCATCATCCGCATCATCGAAAAGAGGAAGCGCGTCTTTATTCCGGCGTGTACATTTGAAGTCTTGAGCTTTTTCGCGAGGGAAGCCATGTCTTTATTGATCTTCTCTTTAAGTTCAGGCTTTATTTGATCCCAGTTTGCGGCCTGAATGGCTTTTCCGTAACTCTTTACATACGGAACGCCCCAGTAAAGAAGCGTATTCGTGACGTCTTTTACGGCTGATTTCGCGCCTGCGCCTGCAGCTGTCGAGATGACGACTGCTTTCTTCGAGAACATGAATGCGCGGGGCTTGTGAGACATCCAGTATGTGAATGTGAGTTCTATAAAAGCCTTCATCGGGGCAGATGAACGCATGCAGTAAGTCGGTGTTGTGAAGATCAGAAGATCAGACTTTTCCACCATGTCCATTATTCGTTTTTTCTCTTCGAAAAAAGGACACAGCGATTCATCCCTGATACAGCTGCAGCAACCGGAACAGAAGTGGTTAAGGTCTCTCGGCAGGAAGAATTCGTGGACTTCGTTTTCGCCGAGATTGTCGACCAGGATCTTTCCGATATTATATGTGCTTCCTTTATGATTCTGTCCGTGTATAACAGTGATTACCATCAGTTATTCCTCCCGTAGATCCTGTCAAACTGTTTTATGTGATCATCAAGCATTTTCAGCGCTTCGGGCTCTCTTTCAGGTTCTCTGTCGCATATCGTGAGAAGATAGTAGATCGGGGCGTAGAAGTGCAACGTCATTATCTGAACGTTATCGGTCTTCAGGACGCCTGCCGTTACCATGAATCCGAAAAGCATTCCCTGATAAGAGAGCGGATCGTCAACATAGAGCTTCGAATAGACTTTGGCGAGCTCCGCATCATGGAACTGCTCGAGGGTTAGCATCTTCCGGAACTTTCTGTTGTAGTCGTCGTGAAGGTAATAGAGGAAGAATTCGCGGCCGAGCTTTAGCAGCTTATCTTCAGAGAGAGTCTTATATATCCCGGCATCAGCGGAGGCATCCTTCCCGTTGATCTGAAGGACTTTTGCCTGCTCTTCAAATCTGCGGTTCATCTCGTCTATTATCGCGTCGAAGATCGCGCGCTTGTTCTTGTAGTGTTTATAGAGTGACGGTGCCTTGATGCCGACCCTGTCGGCGATCTCGCCTACGAAAACGTTTGCGTATCCCTTTTCTGAAAACAAGGTGAGTGCTTCGTCCAGTATCCGGTGTTTTGTATCCATGTTTGTTCCTCTTGTCTGTTTTGTTTTTGCCTGTGCGGTGACGCACGGACGCATTTTAACGGTAGGCTAATTCAGATTAGCCAAAGTATAGCTAATTCGAATTAGCCTGTCAACAGGTCTTTTTGATCTGGTGGGGTTTTCTTTTGAAAAGCCCGGCTAAAACATCGGCTGGACACACCCGCAGCTGAATGGACTTTAATGAAGAAAAAACTCCGGAGGGCGACATGGCATATTTTAAGATCCTAAAAGACTTATCTGTTGAGCTGACCAAGCTGGAAAATAGGCATCATGAGGTGTGTAACATTGTTACACATGCAGTAAAAAAGCATGGTCTGGCTATTAATAAGCTTCCGGAGACAGATGACGGGAGCGGTGTTTTTGAGAAGGCATTTTTGCAGATACTTGCCGACTTGAGGTTCGCTTATGGCAATGAATTGCTGTATGGAAGTGACGATGAAGCATATTCGATGGATATTGGATGTTTATTGTCTCGTCAGTAATGCCCGACGATTCTGAACTGCCCATGAGCACTTACCCCATCAAGAGCATTGAGGAGTACGATGAGGTCTTAAATCAGTTTGGACTGAAATAGAATTCTGTTTTCCAGAATCAAAAATCCACGAGATAGATGCTCACCGCGATCTTGGTGAATGATCCCTTTTTCTCAATACCGGTAATCTTCGCGGAGAGTTTCTTGCCGGCGTCCATCAGGCGCGCGAAAACGACGTTGTCCTTCTCGGGCACATAGCCGACCTTTTTCTTGGCGGGCGAAAGGATCATGATCGCGTTGGAGTCGAACTTGTTGTCCTCTCTTACTAGGAAGAGGCGGTCGCCTTCTTTGATCTCGTCCAGTACGGACTGATCAGCCAGGTGAGAAGTGCCTGACACGAAAGAATCGAACAGGTGGATCTCCTGCGTAAGGGGTTTTAAGAGTTCGCCGATGCCGTCTTCTGCTGCTTTGCTTACGAGTCCGGACTCGAACTTGGATAATTCATTAGCCATATCATTCTCCTGTGAGTTCGGAAAGAATGTTCTCCAGTTCTTTCCTGTAGCCGTCGTATTGTTTCTTTTCGTCTTGGAGATCGCTGATGCGCTGCGCTGTCTCTTCCTTATCTTCAAGGAGGAACTTGAAGTTGTACGGGTCAGTCGTGATTATCCTGTTGATCTCTTCCTCGAGCTTTATGATCTTCTCGGCAATGTTCTCGATCACTATCTTGGATTTGTCGAAGCCCTTGTCGGTAAGTGCTTTGTTGACCAATACCTGAAGTTCTTCCATGTCTTTGAGCTTATTGCATTTGTAGGCTATTACGACTCTGTTCCAAAGGTCTTTTAAAGTCTCGTCTCTCTGCGTCTCGGGATTGATGTCGGGGTGAAGGATCTTGGCTATCTCGCGGTAGATCTTCTTGATCCTCTCGATCTCGTGTTGAGGGATCAAGATGCTCTTCTTTGAATCTTCGTGCTGCTTTACCATCGACTTCAGTTCTTCGTAGTAGGACTGCATCTGAAGACCGACAAGTGCATTGATAGCTTCCATGTCGGGTGTGTGGCCTTTGTTGACCTCGGCCTGCGCAAAGGCGATCATCTTCTTCAGGCGTATGCATTCGACCTTCGCTTCAAAGACCTCGATGAGATATTTGCCGAACGTTTTTATGTATTCTTCGTACCACATGAATGCTTCCTTCTCAAACTTGTCCTTGCGGAGAAGGAGTTCTTCGTATCTGGGGTAGTCGCCTAGAGCTATCTTGATGAGATCCATGTGTCACTCTCCTTTTTTGAGAACGAAATCATCCATGAGATAAACGCTGTCTGTGAGGAGTGTGTCATCGACCGCGGCCTTCTTCATGAAGTCGTCCAGGGTCCTGTACCATTTGTCGTCGAACTTGATGACGAGCTCGCCGTTTTCCTCGATGCATGAGACCGTATGCTTCTCGTCGTAAAGCTTGAACGTGATCGTGCAGGGCATGGTGAGCCAATAGTAGAGATCGTAAAAACGGATATCTGTCGGGTCAGGATCAACAAGTTTATAGAGGTCTTCGATGAGCCATTTCATTATGTTGAGATTGCCGAAAAATGGATTGTACGTGATCCTCTGCGCGAGGAAATCCCTGGCGTCGATGTAGAGGTCTACAGCCTTTTCTTTGTTGCCTTCCTCAGCCTCGATCGCCGCAAGTCTCGTGAATACTTCCGGCACAGGATCACCGAGGAAAGTCGAGTCCTTAACCTTGGGGTAGAGTTCTCTTATTATCTGCTTGTACTTCTCGTAATCCTTCTCGACGTAATAGCCGTTCTTGTACATGTCAGCGATCTTGTACTGTGCTACCAGATTTCCTTTACGGGCGGCGGCGGAAAAACACTTGAACGCTTTCTCGTAGTCCTTCTGTCCCGTCCTGCCGTAGTACCAGATATATCCGAGGCATTCATGCGCTTCCTCGAAATCGAGAGCTTCCGCCATCTCATAATATTTGAGCGCGAGGTCGAATATGCGCTTGCCATAGTAGTAACCGCCAAGTTCCATCATGTAGCGCGGATCGGCCGTCTCCTTGATCAGGAACTCCAGCGCTTCGATGAAGATGAATTCATCGTCATCAGTGGGATTGTTGTTATCGTAGAATGATCTGACGATCTTTCTTGCTTCACTGATAGTCATAAGCTTAGACCTCCTGGATTTTCTTATATTATATACGCCAAACGGAAATATGCAGTGCCATTAGGTACTATCAGGGGTGTGGGGAGAGGTGAGCGGCATATTGTATAATGAAAACAACAATCACTTGAAACGGACGCAAAGACTCCCGAGTGGGTAGATAGATTGACAAGACGAAGTAATGCTTTTCGTGGCGGAAAGGAGAAAGATGGATAAGCTTTATATCACACGCTACTATTACCCGGGAACAGATCCGTGGAAAAACATAATGCTTCTTCCTGAGGAGGAAGCTTTCCGCAAGGCGGAAGAACTTGCAGCTGAACATCCCGATACCACCAGTTTCGGCCGTTTCGCTGATTTCGCGAATTACTATCCGGCACGGAAGAAAGCAGATGCGTTTGTGCGTGAAAAGTTTATACAATTAGGCGGAAAGCCGAAACTGTCTCATCCTTATTCATTTACGCTTCTGGAGTGTGAATATCTCAAAGAATGGTTTAACAGCAGTGACAAGATCATCATTGATCTGGATGATATCCCTGACGATCAGGTCAGCTTCACTCTTGGTGACAGCTGTGCTCTGATGATACATGGAAATGAACCTGTTGTTCTGACGAAAAAACTTCTGTTCGAGCGGATCGAAGCATTTAACGGATCGGTTGACGTTTTCCTCAAAGAGTCTCTCGGCAAGTATGCTTATGTGGAAGTACAGGTGTGGGATAAGATCGAGTAAGTGTGTGTGAATGTTTTATGAGAAAGGATTATTGCATCGTGGCTATTGAGCTTATGAATAAAAGTCTGTAAAAGTTAAAAAGGCCTTATTTCATGCTGGTCAGATGGATGATAGTATAAGAAATACTAAGTTGTTCAAATCGGATATGCAGCTTCATCAGATGAGAAAGGACTTCGCTAATGAGTAAGAAAGTGATCGTAGCCGGACATATCTGCCTTGATATAACACCTGAGATAAAGGGACAGCCGACATCGAAAATACAGGATTTCCTTTTCCCGGGGAAGCTCGTTAATGTCGGGGCTGCTGATATCCATACGGGCGGTGTCGTGGCAAATACCGGTCTTGCCATGAAGTTCCTCGGAGCCGATGTAAGGCTCCTTGCAAAGATCGGAAACGATTCATTCGGTGACATGGTGGAATCGATCCTGAAAAGCCACGATGCTGCTGATTGTCTTATCAGGAAAGACGGTGAGCACACATCCTATTCCGTTGTGCTGGCTGTGCCGGGCGTAGACAGGATCTTTCTGCACGATCCCGGAGCCAATGACACATTTACCTCTGATGATATTCCCGATGCCCTGCTGGAGGAGACAGCACTTTTCCATTTCGGTTATCCGCCGATCATGAAGAAGATGTATGAGAACGACGGTGAAGAGCTTGTGCGCGTGATGAAGAAAGCAGTTGATTCAGGTGCTGCGACTTCCATGGATCTTGCTGCCGTCGATCCCGGTTCGGAGGCGGCAAAATCTGATTGGGAAATGATACTTTCGAAAGTGCTTCCCCTCACGGATATATTTGTTCCGAGCGTGGAAGAGTTATGCTTCATGCTCGACAGGGACAAGTATTACAGGATACGTGAAAGGGCAGGGGATCTGGACTTTACCGAAGTCTTGAGCATTGAAGAGGACATAGTCCCGCTTGCCGAAAAATGCATTTCGATGGGCACGGCGCTCCTCCTTATCAAATGCGGTGTTCCCGGCATGTATTATTGTACGGCAGGAGAAGAGAGACTCCGCAGGGTAAGCTCACGCATAGAGATAGACGTTAAAGAGTGGGCAGACAAAAGAGGATTTGAGAAGAGCTTTAAGCCTGACAGGGTACTCTCAGGGACAGGTGCGGGAGATACGAGCGCGGCGGCTTTTCTCGTAAGCATTCTGAATGGCTGTCCCATAGAAAAGTGTGCGGAATATGCCGTAGCCACAGGCGCAAGCTGTGTGACTGCATATGACGCATTAAGCGGGCTCAAGACTTTTCCGGAGCTCGACAGGAAGATGGAAAGCGGCTGGGAAAAGATGGATGACTGAACCGTTAATGGTAGTGGAATATATGGAACTTAAAAAACTGATATGTAATGACCTATGTCAATACCAATATTAAGTTGTATCTGAAAA
>CAMVGO010000027.1 GCA_947167045.1 uncultured Clostridia bacterium | reverse complement strand
GATCATTATTCCCGGAAAACGATATCTTGACCTTTCAGCTGATATCGTTTTTGATAACTTTTTCTCGAAAACGATATTTTTGTTTCTTGCAGATTTGCTTTCCCAAAGGTATCGAAACAGAGCATTTTTCCCATATCCCGGTACCTCTGCCGCAATAGTCCATTTTTCAGCCTCGCGGACTCCCCAAAGTATTAAGATCAGCCGCGTTCGTCCAGGACTTTCTGCACTCTGTCCTGAGCTACGGACAGTACCTGGTCAAGATCTTTCTGCCCTGCGAAATAAGGCTGCATCTCCTCTACGAGAACGATGTTTATCGCGGCATCTCCGCTGTCCATGAACTCGCAGGATGAGATTATGTCCGCGAGAGCATCGACCTGGCTTTCGCTGAAGTTGAGCTTGTTCCTCGGAGGGATCTTATTGCCGTACTCGTCGTATCTGTCAACGTCGACACCGCCCTGTTCGTTGTAGTAGTCGACTGCGGCAAGCCCGGCCTTACGGAATGCGTCTTTGTTGAGGACGAAGTTACCGTGCATGGCGATCTCCTCCTGAACCTTGTCCGACATCAGCATCTTTATGAATTCACCGCACGCGTCGACGCTGACTGCCTGGGCCGAGACCGCGATGGAGGTGTACTGGCCTGCCGCAGGTCCGTGTCCGTCTGCGGAAGGGAGGCCAAGTATCGCTGTGGAGCCGTTCAGGTTTTCGAGATTTCTGAAATACGAGTAATAAGAGCCGCACCATGTGTAAGCTGCCAGTCCCGTATCACTGAGGTTATAGCCGTTGATGGCGTAAGTGCTGTATCTGCCCTCGTTATCCTGCTCGTCCCAGTCAGTGCTCTTTCCGCGCACGTTATCCTTGACGAATTCGGCGAGCGCCTTCAGTGACGGATCGGAGAAATCGGCCTTGCCGTTTACGATGTACCTGTCGCTCATGGAATTGAACAGTTTGGCGAAATACATCGTCTGACCGGAAGGGATGACATCCGTCCCGTTCAGTGTGTCCTTGAGGAACTTTACATACTCATCAGTCGTAAATCCGACCCCTGAGCTCCCTGCGTATTGGGCATCGGTCTGGATGCCCTCGACGGTATAACATACCGGGAAGTTGTAGAGCTTGCCGTCTGTTTTCGCAGCATCGAGTATGTTGGTGAAATATTTCGAGGGATCGAGCTTTCCGATGTATGGTGTCAGGTCGGCAAGATATTCCGGATTTTTCAGCTGGCCGTAAGCGTTTACATCCATCAGCATGTCAGGCCCCTCGCCGTTCAGTATATCCATGGCGAGCTTGCTGCTCATCTCGGCGTTGTAATTGAGCTGCTGCGCATCCAGTTCGTCATCGCTGTTTAAGTCGCTGTAACTGTAGTTGGCGATGTTCCTGTAGCGGTCGGTAACCTCGATAAAGTAGTCTTTGTTGGTCTCATTGAATTCGATGACGGCATCGGCGATCTTGTCGTCCATATATCCGTACGAGGAATACATCTCGAGGATCGTCTTGCCGGCATGGGGATTCTTTTCGGCCCTGTTGAATTCGACCATATAAAAAGTGCCGTTCCTCTCCGGAAACTCCGAGAACGGATTGTCATTGTACTGCGTACCGCAGAGCAGGAAGGCATCTTCCGATATCTCAGCTATCTGAAGGTTGGTCAGGATGTTCCTGTTTATTCCGCACCAGCTGTAATTGAACATCTCGGTGTCGGTCTTTTCCTTGAGGTTGATCTTTGAGATGCCCGCGGGTGTCGCATAGTAGACATTGCCGTCCGACCCGTTGAAAGTCGAATAGAGCATGCCCAGGTCGATCCAGTCGTAATCCTTTGCGTCTGTCTTTGTTATGGTCCCGGACTGAAGATCGGCTATGAAATAAGCACTTCCGTTATCCGCATATGTGATAACCAGTGCGGTGGTATTGCTCAAAGGAAGGACGGCCGAGATCTCATAGATGCTGTTGCGATCTTCCTTGATCTCGATCTTCTTTTTGCTGCCGTCGGGTGAGGTAACATTGAGGATGGCATAAGACAGGTTCGAACTCCAGACCATTTCCGAATCCGCCGTATAATCCCCTAATCTGAAAGTCTTCCGGTAAATGCCCGTTTTTCCGAGGTCGCGCGTATCCGTGATTTCTCCGGTGGCAATATCGATATCCATCTCTTTTACGAGGGTTTCCCAGGTCTTATCTTCGATGGAAGTATATATGACCGTGATCTTTCCGTCCGAGTAGCGGGCGTTCTCGGCATAATCACTGTCCTTGAGTTTGGTGCTGAGGTCTATTGTCCTGACAGTCTTTTTGGTGGCTCTGTCCACAATGGTCAGAACGGATATTGCATAGTCGGAGTAGTTATAGGTTGCCCAGTCGATCTTATCCGGTATCTTGTAGTTGCCGCTGGTCAGAACGATTATGTTGTTCTCATCAGAACCGACATAGTCCGAATAAACATATTCCATTTCGCGTTCCTGATTCAGCCCCTGATCCACGTCGTAGAGCGCGGTATCAAACCAGGGCGTGTCGTCCGAGATGGTTTTCTTTCCGGACGCGCCGCCTTTTTTCTTCCCGCAGGAAGCCAACGGCAGCACCATTGAAAAAGCGAGCAGAGCCGTTACGGCTTTGATTATCTTACTATTCATACGTCTATCTCCTATTTCCCCGAAAAATCTATACCATAATTGTAAGAGGCGGTTTCATCAAATCAGCATCAATTAAATGTCAAATTATTCAGATTAATCAGGGCGGCGCAAGGTCATAACGCATTGACACGGTAGGATATAGATGTTACTCTACCCCCATCGAAAAGAAGTTGCCCGGGATCTGTAATCGGTTTCCGGGCTTGATTTTATACACACGTTACTTTGGAAAGAGAGCATCCGGATATGGAACAGAATTCGAGAGAAAAAGAGATCGCGAGCCTTGTCAGCAAGGTCATATCTGATTATGACGGCGGCAAGAACATCGATACCACCGATATCTACAACAAGCCTGACCGCAATGAGGTCATCGACATCATCAACAACCTGTTCTTCGTGGTTTATCCCGGCTATTTCAAGGACCGCACATACAAGACATACAACCCCAAGAACGAGATCGCGGTCATGATAGAGGACATCTTCTATCACCTGAACAAGCAGGTTTTCCTGGCGCTTGATTTCTGCAAGCTCAGAGGTTCCATGAGCGAAGCGGAGAGGGAAGAGGAGAGCTACCGCATCTGCAGCGCGTTCATCGAAAAGATTCCCGTGATCAGGGAATATGCCGAGACGGATCTCCTGGCGACCTTTGACGGAGATCCCGCCGCAGGCAGCTTTGATGAGATAATCCTCGCATACCCGGGACTTATCGCGATCACAACCTACAGACTCGCGCATGAACTTTATCTTTTGAACGTTCCGGTCATCCCGAGGCTCATGACTGAGGTTGCACACTCGAAGACCGGTATCGACATCCATCCGGGCGCGACCATCGGAAAATTCTTCTTTATCGACCACGGCACCGGAATCGTTGTCGGTGAGACATCCGTGATCGGCGACAATGTAAAGATATATCAGGGCGTCACAATTGGCGCTCTTTCGACAAGGGGCGGCCAGAAGCTCGCCGGCAAAAAGCGTCATCCGACGATCGAAGACAACGTCGTCATCTATGCCGGAGCGTCAATCCTCGGCGGCGAGACTGTCATAGGAAAGAATTCCGTTATCGGAGGCAACACCTTCATCACGAGTTCCGTTCCCTCTGATACCAGAGTCAGCATCAAAAACCCTGAGATGGAGTATTACTCTGCAGGCAATAAGCATGTCAAGGAAGAGATAAAGCAGGGCGACGAGTGGTTCTACATAATCTGACCGGATACGGCTGGTATGCCCTCATCGCTGCCATGGCGGGAGACATACTGGTCTCTCTTATCCTTCCGCTTTTCTATAAGGGATACAGCATCACGAAGATGTCCATCAGCGCGCTCGGCAATCCGAACAGCCCGGTGCGGCTTCCTTTTAACATCTGGATGCTGATCGAGGGTCTGCTGTTTCTCGCCGCGATCCCCGCGCTTTACGGTCTCTACAGTTCAGTTTCAAAAGGCCTTGCGGTTACCACGGTCATTTTTGTCGCGGTGTTCGCTATCGGCGCGTGCATCTTCACATGTTTTTTCAGTGTCAATGAGTCGAAGGACATTGTGACCGCCGCGTCAAAGATCCACGGCGCCGCATCGGTCATAGGCTTCATGCTGTTCCTCATTGTTCCGCTGTTTGTTGCCATCCTGTCCTTCAAGAGCGGCGAAAAATTTACGGGAATCGCGTCAGTCGTATGCTTCGTCCTGGCGCTGGTGTTCTTCGTTCTTTTCGTTATGTCCGACAAGGAGGAGTTCTCGAAAACAGTGATCGCCAACGATGGTCTGTGGCAGAGGCTTAACCTTGTCTTCATGTACATGCCGCTCGTGATCGTCGCGGTAAAGCAGATACTCGCGGGAACGGCAATTTAAAGCGCTGTCACGCCTTCTTTTTCCCTGCCGTCAGCGCCGTCAATATCTCGATATATTCCGAAGTCAGATGCGAGGGATGGATCGATCCCGGAAGTATGTAGCCGATCTCCATGTAGTCGTCGACCTTGAGCTTCTTGGCGATTATGTTCGGGCCGTTCAGTTCCTCGTTTATCACGCCGCTGCAGATCGTGTATCCGTTAAGTCCAATGAGCATGTTGAAGAGCGTCGCGCGGTCGAGGACGACCAGTTCCTTGTCGCAGTCGACGGTGCTCAGGATCTCTTCCGCGAAATAGAAAGAGTTGTGGTTGCCCTGTTCGTAGGAGAGCCTGGGGTAGGGCTTCAGGTCTTCCAAAGTAAGGTATTTCTTCTTTGCCAGAGGGGAGTTCTTTCCTATGAAGACGTGCGGCTCGGCCTTAAAGAGCGGAGTGAACGTCAGGTTGTTGTCCCTTAAAGTCTTCATTATTACCTCTTCATTGAACCTGTTGAGGTAGAGGATGCCGATCTCGCTCCTTAAGTGCGCCACGTCGTCGATTATGTTGAAGGTCTGTGTCTCCCTCATGTGGAATTCGTATTTGTCGGCGCCGCTGTGCTTGAGGAGCTCCACGAAAGCCTCGACAGCGAAGGAATAGTGCTGTGCCGAGACGAAGAACTTGAGCTTGCCGGACTCCTTGCCCCTGTAGCGTTCCTCGATGAGGTTCGTCTGCTCCAGGACCTGTCTGGCGTATCCCAGGAACTCCTCGCCTTCGGAGGTCAGCTTGATGCCTTTGTTGGACCTCATGAAGATCGTGATGTTGTATTCGTTCTCGAGTTCCCTGATGGCGTTGGTGAGGCTCGGCTGGGCGACAAAGAGCTTCTTTGCAGCAGCGGTGATGTTGCCTTCCTCTGCGACTGTGACGACATATTGGAGCTGTTTGATGGTCATGGGAGCAGATTCCTTTCGATAGTCATTTTCTTGATTTTATCACTTGGTATAGACAAAAACTATTGCAAAGCGTCCGTTTTATGTATTTTACCCATTGCATCGATGGGAATATACTCCCATTCAAGAAAAACATCCGCAACATGAGGAGGCAGCAAAAATGAATACATCAGTTATAGGTTATCCCAGAATAGGCAAGGACAGGGAACTCAAGTTCGCGTCCGAGAAATATTTCAGAGGCGAGATCGGCGGGGACGAACTTCTGGCCGTCGCGAAAGAGATAAGGAAGGGCAGTCTTCTTAAGCAGAAGGAAGCCGGCATCACGTACATCTCTTCGAATGACTTCTCGTTCTACGACAACGTGCTCGACACGGCTTTCCTTTTCGGCATCGTTCCGCAGAGATATAAGGACCTGGGCCTTTCTGACATCGGAACATATTTCGCGATGGCAAGAGGCTATCAGGGCGATGAGGGCAACGTAAAGGCGCTCGCTCTGAAGAAGTGGTTCAACACAAACTACCACTATCTAGTCCCCGAGATCGATGACGACACAGTGATCGCGCTCACAGGCACCAAGCCCGTTGACGAATATCTTGAGGCAAAGGCACTCGGCGTCGACACGAAGGTTGCTGTCACTGGACCTTTCACGTTCCTCAAGCTTGCGAAGTTCACGGGCTCGAAAAAGATATCCGACGTCTCATCCGTCCTTACCGGAGAATACATAAAGCTCGTATCGCTCCTCGCGGAAAACGGCGCATCGTTCATCGAGTTCGACGAACCCTACCTCGTAAGGGATCTGTCGGCTGAGGACATCGCGCTTTTCAAGGAGATATACACTTCGATCCTCGCGGAAAAGAAAGGCGTCAAAGTTCTTCTGCAAACATATTTTGGCGACATCAGAGACATCTACGGCGAAGTAACGGCACTTGATTTCGACGCAATCGGCCTGGACTTCATCGAAGGCAGAAAGACCGCGGAACTCGTTGAGAAGAACGGTTTCCCCGCTGACAAGATCCTCTTTGCCGGCGTTGTAAACGGCAAGAACATCTGGAGAAACAACTACAAAAAGTCTCTCGGGACGCTGAACGGCATCAATGCCGCAAACATCGTCGTAAGCACTTCCTGCTCGCTCCTGCACGTTCCTTATTCGCTTGAGAGCGAGACAAAGCTCGCGGAGGAGTACAAGAAGCATTTCGCATTCGCAGAAGAAAAGCTCACGGAGTTGGGCGAGATCGCAGAACTTTACGGCACAGACTTTGAGAATGCCGAAGCATACAAAAAGAACCAGGCTCTTTTCGAAGGCAGAGTTGACTGCGAGGACAAGGATGTCCAGGCAAGGGTTGCCGCCATCACGGATGCTGACTATGTAAGGCTTCCCGTTTTCGAAGAGCGCGAAAAGATCCAGAAGGCAAAGCTGAATCTCCCGCTTTTCCCGACGACGACGATCGGTTCGTTCCCGCAGACTCAGGACGTCAGAAAGAACAGACAGGACTTCAAGAAGGGCAACATCACAAAAGAGGAATATGTTGAGTTCAATAAGAAAAAGATCGCCGAGTGCATAAAGCTGCAGGAGGAGATCGGCCTCGACGTCATCGTTCACGGCGAGTTCGAGAGAAACGACATGGTCGAGTATTTCGGCGAGAACCTGAACGGCTATGTCTTCACCGAGAAGGCATGGGTGCAGTCCTACGGCACTCGTAACGTCAAGCCGCCGATCATCTGGGGCGATGTATCGCGCAGAGCGCCCATCACGGTTGAGTGGTCGAAATTCGCGCAGTCCTGCACCGACAAGCCCGTAAAGGGCATGCTCACGGGTCCCGTTACGATCCTCAACTGGTCGTTCCCGAGAGAGGACATCTCCATCAAGGAAAGCATTCTCCAGATCGCTCTGGCCATAAGGGACGAGGTATTGGATCTTGAGGCGAACGGCATCGGCATCATCCAGATAGACGAGGCTGCGCTCCGTGAGAAGCTCCCGCTCAGAAAGAGCGACTGGTACGGCGAATATCTCGATTTCGCGATCCCTGCGTTCAGGCTCGTTCACAGCAAGGTAAAGCCCGAGACCCAGATCCATACGCATATGTGCTACAGCGAGTTCACCGACATCATCCCCGCGATCGACGCGATGGACGCCGACGTCATCACTTTCGAAGCATCGAGATCCGACCTTCAGATCCTTGATTCGCTGAAGGAGAACAACTTCAAGACCGAAGTCGGCCCCGGCGTCTACGACATCCACAGCCCGCGCGTTCCTTCCGTTGAGGAGATCGTCGCAGCGCTCACGAAGATGAGGGAGAAGATCGAAGATTCCAAGCTCTGGGTAAATCCCGACTGCGGACTTAAGACCAGGGGAGATGAAGAGACGAAGAAGAGCCTCGTAAATCTTGTCGAGGCTGCCCGTCAGATAAGAGGTTAAGTCATGAAAGTATCACAGGTCTGCCAGAAGAAGAGGAGTCTCTCTTTCGAGATCTTCCCGCCCAAAAAGGACACCGAGCTGTCCAACATCGACGCTACTCTTGAAGTATTGTCCGAGCTCAAGCCCGACTTCATAAGTGTCACCTTCGGCGCGGGCGGATCGTCCAACTGCAACCGCACGATCGAGCTCGCGAAAAAGATCAAGTACGAGTATAAGATCGAACCTGTGGTACACCTCACATGCCTGCATTACGACAAAAACGAGATCGACGAGTTCGCCCGTGTCCTTAAGAACGAGGGCATCGAAAACATCCTCGCCTTAAGGGGCGACCCGAATCCGAACGTCCCCGCGAAGAACGACTTCAGGCACTCGTCGGATCTCATCTCATACTTAAAGACAGACAACGATTTCTGCTTTCTGGGCGCGTGCTATCCCGAGTGTCATCCGGAATCTTCGGGCGTGGTGAGCGAGATAAAGAGCCTCAAAAAGAAGGTCGACGCGGGTGCCGAAGTCCTTTTGTCGCAGCTCTTTTTCGACAACGAGATCTTCTACCGCTTCCACGAGGAATGTAAGATCGCGGACATAGACGTGCCGGTCATCCCGGGCGTAATGCCCGTCATCAATGCGGCGCAGATCAAGAGGATGGTCTCCCTGTGCAACGCCTCGTTCCCGAAAAGATTCCAGAAGATAATATCGCGTTACGAAGACAACAAAGATGCGCTTTTCGACGCCGGGATGTCCTACTGCCTGAGCCAGATAATCGACCTGCTCGTAAACGACATCAGCGGCATACATCTTTACACCATGAATAATCCGCTGGTGGCCAGAAGGATCTGCGAGGGGATAAAGAATATCGTGTGATCGTGACGGAAGGATGCTTTTCGGGTTTGACTTCGGGTGCGACCGTCTCTGAAAAGTTGCAGGTATCGAAATCGGGTGGTTTTACCGGATTTCGATACCTTAGCCATACAACCCGTAACTAACATCCCGCCACAGAGGCAAATTATCCCGAAGGCCGCATTTTTCACGATTTGGGATAAAAATTTAACGGCAAATTATCCCAAATAGAAAAAAGCACTTCACTTGGGATAAATTCATGACCGATTTTTATCCCAAACCTTCCAAAAACCTTTCTGCGGGATAATTTCATGCCCGTTTTTTATCCCAAAGTCTCGAAAAATGAATAAAACGGGATAATTTCCCGAAAACGATATCTCTGCGCTTCTTCAGGTATCGTTTTTTGATAAATTCCATGAAAAACGATATCTTGAGCTTTTCCCCGATATCGTTTTTGAATACTTTTCCCCGAAAACGATATCTCAGTGCTTCGACAGATATCGTTTTTGAAATAATATTCCCGAAAACGATATCTCGGTGCTTCGTCAGGTATCGTTTTTTGATAAATTCCATGAAAAACGATATCTTGAGCTTTTCCCCGATATCGTTTTTGAATACTTTTCCCCGAAAACGATATCTTGGCACTTCGTGAGGTATCGGAAATGAATACTTTTCCCCGAAAACGATATCTTGGCTCTTCAGCTCACGCCGTCCCGTTCTTGATCATGTATGCCCGCAGAGCATCGAAAGTTGTGTCGCTGATAAAGCGCTCAATGCGGTCGGCGTCTTCTTCCGCTGTCTTCTCGTCGACACCCAGGGACATCAGATGCCGGGTGAGGAGGTGGTGGCGTTCATATATGTGCTTTGCAAGGATCAGACCGCC
This sequence comes from uncultured Clostridia bacterium, assembly GCA_947167045.1. GTDB lineage: Bacteria > Bacillota > Clostridia > Saccharofermentanales > Saccharofermentanaceae > Saccharofermentans. The sequence goes on along the minus strand of CAMVGO010000027.1, from coordinate 22,616 downwards.
TTCGGTCAGCTTTATGTAGCCGTTGCTGTCGTTCCTTACGAGGCCCCTTTCCCTGAGCGAATTAAGGGCGCGGCTTACGGAAGGGCGGGTGACGCCGATGCGGTTGCCGATGTCCTTGCCGCGGACTTTATCGGATTCCAATGACAAAAGATATATCGCCTCGACATACATTTCGCCGGTTTCCAATATGGCCATGAGAAGAGGACTCCTTTCAAAAAGTTAGCCATAACTTACCAAAACAAAACTCAGATTTCAATAGAAAGTTCAGCAAATTAACAATAAGCGACACTTGACGCGTTAGCGATTGCTAACTATACTTGTAAACGGTTAGGGGAGCCTAACTATATATTTACGTGCACGGTCAGATAAAGATGACCTGCAGACAAGGAGTGTGGTTATGATGCCTCTCGTTTATGCGGAAGTGGGAGAGCCCCAGATCATAAAAAGGATCGGCGGGTCGCCTGATGTCAAAAAACATCTCGAGGACATGGGATTTACCGTCGGCAGTGAGGTGAGCGTCGTAAGCGCGATCGGAGAGAACCTGATAGTGAAGGTGAAGGAGAGCCGCGTAGCTGTCAGTGAGGAATTGGCAAGAAAAATAATGATATAGGAGGAACAGGCAAGTGAGGACATTAAGAGAGGTAAAGGTGGGTGAGACCGTAAAGGTCACTAAGCTCAACGGTGAAGGCGCGGTAAAGCGCAGGATCATGGACATGGGCATCACAAAAGGCGTCGAGATCTATGTACGTAAGGTAGCCCCGCTCGGTGATCCGGTCGAGGTAACCGTTAGAGGCTACGAGCTTTCACTTCGAAAAGCCGATGCCGAGATGGTAGTGATCGAGTGATATTGCATATTCTCACTAGGTCCTCGGAGCTAAAGCTCCTGCGGAAACGTTCGAATAAGCAATATCACTCGTACAGGAAACTGAACCGATAGTAAATGGAGGATTAAAAAATTAATGGCAAGCAATGAAATCAAGATCGCATTAGCGGGTAACCCTAACTGCGGTAAGACGACACTCTTTAACGCGCTGACGGGTTCCAACCAGTTCGTCGGAAACTGGCCGGGCGTTACTGTCGAGAAGAAGGAAGGTAAGCTCAAGAAGCATGACGGTGTTACGATCACCGACCTTCCGGGTATCTATTCCTTATCACCTTATACATTGGAGGAAGTCGTTGCGCGTAATTATCTCATCGACGAGAATCCGAACGTCATCCTCAACATCGTTGACGGTACGAACCTCGAGCGTAACCTTTACCTGACGACACAGCTCACCGAACTGGGCATCCCGGTCATCATGGCGGTCAACATGATCGACCTCGTCAACAAGAACGGCGATAAGATCAACCTTGACGCCCTTTCCGAACAGATGGGCTGCAAGGCTGTTGCTATCTCCGCTCTTAAGGGAACGGGCATCATGGAGGCAGCCGAGGAAGCGATCAAGGCTGCGAACAACACGAAAACGGTTCCGCCGCACACATTCTCCGGCCCCGTCGAGCACGCGCTCGCGCACATCGAAGAGGCTGTCCTTCACGACATGAACGAGGACAAGCAGAGATGGTATGCGATCAAGATCTTCGAAAGAGATGAGAAGATCATCGCAAAGCTCGGCATCTCCAAGGAGAAGATGGATCACATCGAAAAAGATATCGCTTCAGCCGAAAAGGAACTCGAAGACGATGCTGAGTCCATCATCACTAATGAGAGATATGTATATATCGCATCCATCATCAAGAGCTGCTATAAGAAGCAGAGCAAGGCAAAGCAGTCCACATCAGACAAGATCGATAAGATCGTTACGAACAGAATCCTCGCGCTTCCCATCTTTGCGGTTATCATGTGGGCCGTATATTGGATCGCAATGACGGCTTTCGGTGCAAGCGCAACAGACTTTACCAACGACCAGATCTTCGGTGACGGCTGGTATCTTTTCGGTATCGGCAGAGCCAATTATGAGGAGATGGTCGACGAGTGGGCCGGCGAGACGGTCTTTGTTGACGATGTAAAGGCAGTGATCGATTCAGCCGTTGACAGCGACATAACGGGTGCGGAGAACCTACAGGGAGACTTCGAAGATGCTGATTTCGGTGCATTCGAAGAAGACTTCGGATTCTACGCTGACGAGTTCGACGAGAACGGTTTCGACCTTGCGGGCGCTCTTGAAGCATCCGGCGCGCTCGATGAGGAGGGCGAATTCACTTCACCCGGAATGGATGAGGCTGAAGGCGCTGTATTCGTTCCGAGCATTCCTGACCTCGTAAGTTCACTGCTCGAAAAAGCCGGCGCGAACGATTTCGTAACCGGACTTGTCGTTGACGGTATCGTCGGAGGCGTAGGCGCTGTATTGGGATTCGTTCCCCAGATGCTCGTCCTCTTCTTCCTCCTCGCGTTCCTTGAATCGTGCGGATACATGGCAAGAGTCGCTTTCGTGCTCGACCGTATCTTCAGAAGATTCGGTCTTTCCGGTAAGTCATTCATCCCGATGCTCGTATCTTCGGGCTGCGGCGTTCCGGGAATCATGGCATCACGTACCATCGAGAGCCAGCGCGACCGCAAGATGACTATCATGACCACAACATTCATCCCCTGCGGAGCAAAGCTCCCCATCATCGCGCTCATCACTGCAGCCCTGTTCAGACACTCTGCTTTTGGCGGCGCTTGGGTATCACCGGCATGCTATTTCATCGGTGTTGCCGCAGTAATCATTTCGGGCATCCTTCTTAAGAAGACAAAGATGTTTGCAGGCGATCCCGCTCCTTTCGTAATGGAGCTTCCCGCATACCACTGGCCTACACTCGGCAACCTCTTAAGATCAATGTGGGAGAGAGGCTGGTCCTTCATCAAGAAGGCAGGAACAGTCATCCTCCTTTCATCTATCTTAATCTGGTTCGGTTCAGTATTCGGCAACACAGGCAGCGGATTCGGATTTGATCCCGACATGGAGCTTGAGGCTTCCGTCCTCGGCATCATCGGCGGCGCGATCAAGTGGATCTTCGCTCCCATCGGATTTGCAAACATCAAGGCTACAATCGCTACCATCATGGGTCTTGTTGCAAAGGAAGAGGTAGTAGGCGTATTCGGTGTCCTCGACTTCGAAGGCCTCGACGCTCTCGCAGGATTCTCATTCCTTATCTTCAACCTCCTCTGCGCTCCCTGCTTTGCAGCAATCGGTGCTATCAAGAGAGAGATGAACTCCGCAAAGTGGACATGGTTCGCGATCGGTTATCAGTGCGTATTCGCTTATGCAATCTCGCTCATCGTATATCAGTTCGGTCTCCTCTTCACGGGTGCCGTAAATGTTATCGGCCTGATCTTCGCAATTGCGGTTCTTGCAGGACTCTGCTTCCTAGTATTCAGACCTGCCAAGAAGTACACCGGTGCGATCAAGGTCTGATCTGAGAGGGTTATCAGATGTTGGAGTGGCTTTCTGAGAATTGGGTAAACATCCTGATACTCGCGGGGGTAGCTGCACTGGTCGCGCTTGCGGTCATCAGCATGATCCGTGACAAGAAAGCAGGGAAGAGTTCCTGCGGCTGCAACTGCGCCAACTGCGCACTGGCCGGCAAATGCCACTCCGCAGCGAAAACAAAGAAACAGAAAGGAAACGCTGTCTGAACCTTTTATGGGAGCGTTCAGCGTTTCCTCCCCCCTCCATAAACCATCCATGCTAAAAGGAGCCTGACAAAGATGAAAGATTCGTTTGTGCGGCTCCTTTTATGCTGAATGGCAGCGGCTGTTGGTGACTGGCGGGGACTTGGCTGTGATGGTTCCATAAGTGGCTTGACCTGCCGCACTCTGGTAGTGACAGGTCACTGTGTCCCGGTTGTGCAAGTGACATGTGTGGCGTGACCTGCCGCGCTCTGGTAGTAATCGGCCGCTGTGCGAATGTCATGAATGGCGTGACCTGCCGCGTGTAGACCAAGTGCACGAAATCGTACGGATTCCGGTCAAAAATGGCACGAAAATATGCACTTTAAGAGAATTTGCACTTTTTCGTGCTCGAAATGAAGAAAAATCAGTACGAAAATGTGCACTCCGTTTTTCAGGACTCGAAATAAACACACAGCTTTTTGTTACATATGCACAACCATTCATATATTTACAGTTAGCCTCTGCTAACCTAAAATATGAACAAATGAACAATTATTCATATGAAGAGGCGTATATGTCAGAAGAAACATTTTTGGTAGTAAAGGATCTCCACAAATCCTATGGTGAAGGCGGATCTTATGCACAGGTCCTCAAAGGCGTGAGCATCAAGGTCTTTAAAGGCGAGATGTGTGTCATCCAGGGCACTTCCGGTTCGGGCAAGTCGACGCTGCTCAACTGCATCGGAGGTCTCGACAGCATCGATTCCGGGAGCGTGAGCGTAGCCGGCACACTTATTGAAGGACTCAAAGGGGAGAGGCTCTCCGACTACAGGAGAGACAACCTGGGGTTCATATTCCAGTTCTACAACCTGGTTCCGAATCTCACTGTCAGGGAGAACATTCAGGTATGCGAATTCCTGAGCAAGGACCCGCTCAACATCGATGAACTCCTCGCTGTGCTCGGACTTACCGAGCATCAGCATAAGTTCCCGTCACAACTGTCGGGCGGTCAGCAGCAGCGCTGTGCGATCGCAAGGGCGCTTGCCAAGAATCCGAAGGTATTGCTGTGCGACGAGCCCACGGGCGCGCTGGATTCCAAGACATCCAGAGACATCCTCGTCCTTCTCGAAAAGATAAACAGGCAGTACGGCACGACGATGCTCATCGTTACACATAACAACTCGATCAAAAACATGGTCGATCACGTCATCTATCTGAAGGACGGCGAGATCTACAAGGATTACTACAACGAGAAGAAGACACCCGCCTCTGAACTGGAGGATCTCTGATATGGGGTGGATACTTTTTAAAAGAGCGCTCCGTGATCTCAAGGCAGGCTGGTCGAGATACATAGCCCTGTCGCTGCTGATCATATTCTCGATATTCATCGTAACGAGCCTCATGGGCGCGGCGGTAACGGTCATCGACTACACCGAGTTAAGAGACAGGGAGCTCTGCCGCGAGGATGGTGAGTTCTCCGTTTTCGTTCCTTTGCGCACTGAGGAACTTGAGAGGATAACCGAAAAAGGCGTGTCGGTGGAGAAGATGTTCTTTGCCGACTATGCACTGAATGATGATCAGGTCCTCAGGGTCTTTAAGGTAAGGGAAAACATCAACAGGATATCTCTCATAGACGGATCACTGCCGCAGTCTGATGATGAGGCGGTGATAGAGAGAAGATATTCCGAAGTGAACAATATCGGCATCGGCGGCAAAGTTAAGATTGGCGAAAAGGAATTCACCGTGTCCGGTATAGGTGCGACGCCTGACTACAATACGGTCATAAAGAAGGTAACAGATTCCGTTGTCGACAGCAGATATTTCGGTCTGCTATTTGTAACGCCGAAAGCCTACGACGACCTCTATTCTTCAGGCTGCTCGCTTTCATCGGAAGAATACTATTATGCATATCTCCTGAACGGAGCGATGACAAAAGAAGAGCTTAAGAAAATCCTGGAAGATATCGAATTCGACGTCGGCGATGTCGATGACGAATATTTTCAGGAATACTGGGAAAGAATGACGGGCCGCAAGGATGATCTCCTTGAAGGCATAGACGAACTTAAGGACGGCGCGGATGAACTTGCCGACGGTGCAGAAGAACTGAGTGACGGAATCGGTGATTACCACGACGGTATGACGGACCTTCACGAAGCGGTTCCCGATCTGACGGACGGTATAGAAGCACTGGATGACGGCGCGGCCGAACTTGAGAAAGGCATAAAGGCATATACGGACGGCGTGAGCTCTGCTGCGACCGGCGCGTCTTCGCTCTATGACGGTGCATCGTCACTTGCGGAAGGCACGTCCGAACTGAATGACGGGGCAAAGCTCTTTGACTCCGGCATCAACGAATATGCGAAGACAGTAGGTTCCATGCTGCTGAGCGAGGATCCGTATGTCGCAGCCGTTGCCGCGGGACTTGCCGATCCTTCGAATGAACTTGCGGCCGGATATGCGCAGATTGGCGCCGGTGTTGCAGGTGTCGATGCGGGCGCGGCTTCCATCCGTGACGGCGCATATCAGCTCTATAACGGCATAAAGAAGCTCGACAAGAACAGTTCTGCATTAAGGAGCGGAGCATCTGCTCTGCATGACGGTACATCTGAACTCGTGGAAGGAGCAGCTGAATTCGCAGACAGTATCGAAGAACTCTTTGACGGCTCGAAAGAGATAAAGGACGGCGCAGCAGAGCTCGCTGACGGCGCGAGGGAACTTGCCGACGGCGTCAAGGAATTTTCCGATGAGGCTAACGATCTCATAGATGAGGTTTTCGATATCAAGACATCGAATCTCATGCTGTTAATGGACTACAAGGAAAATCCCAGGATCGATTCCGCTGCGGATGACGTTCAGATAAATTACTCCGCGAGCATCATTTTCGGGATACTTCTCGTAATGCTCTTTGCATACGTTATCTCGGTATTCATCGTGCACATGATCGATCAGGAGAGCTCCGTCATCGGCGCGCTCTATTCCATGGGCGTGAAGAGAAGAACTCTTACATTGAGTTATGTTGCCGTTCCAGTCATAGTGACATTCGTATCGGGTGTCATCGGAACTCTCATCGCTGTGCTGACTCCTGCCGGAATCCCCGCGCAGCTGGCGGATTCGTTAAACTATTTCTCGATGCCCAAGCTCGAGATCGAAGTAACGCCTTCGATTCTTATTTACGGTCTTGTTGTGCCTCCGGTCACGGCGTTTATCGTCAACGTCATCGTTATACGCAAGAGGCTTAAGAAAACGCCGCTCGCACTTCTCAGGAACGAGAAGAAAGCGGTCCGCGGCAGAGAGCTCAAGATCAGGGGACTCAAGTTCATAAGCATGTTCAGGATAAGGCAGATGATCCGTGAGATGAGGGCAGGATTTACCGTCATCTTCGGAATGTTCATGAGCCTTCTTGTCGCGCTCATGGCGCTCAATACATATGTATACTGCAACAAGGTGAACGATTACTATGTGAACCAGACCAAATATGAGTACATGTACAGCTACAAATATCCGACCGAAGAGGTTCCCGAAGGAGGATATGAGGCTGTCGCGGAAGGCTTTAAGAAGGAGATATACGGATACACGTTTGATGTCACCCTGATGGGCATCACAAACGATAATCCGTTCTTCGATACGGGTGATCTTCCCGACAACGATACTGATGTCGTATTGAGTTCCGCAGTTGCCAACAAATACAACCTGGCAGCCGGTGACGTATTTACGCTTCAGGGCGAAAACGGCGACAGGCTGTATGCGTTCAGAGTCGCGAGGATCTTCGATTATTCCGCATCGCTCATGGTATTCATGGACATAGACAGGTGCCGCGACATGTTCGGTGAGGACGACGATTATTTCAATGTCGTTTTCGCGGATCACGCGCTTGATATCGACAGCGGAAGATTATATTCAACAGTGACCAAGTCTGAGATCGAGAGATCGGCGAGTGTGTACGTCGACATGATGGCCCCGATGGTTATCACGATGTCCGTTGCGGCTTCGGTCGTTTTCGTTGTCGTAATGTACCTCATGATAAAGATGATGATCGACAGGTCGTCTTTCAACATCTCGCTCATGAAGATATTCGGCTTCAAAAAGCGCGAAGTGCGCAGGATGTATCTCGACGGCAATTTTTACATGGTCGTTATCGGCGCTCTCGCCGTTATCCCGCTGTGCAAAGCGATTATGGACTATATCTATCCGAGATATCTCGTAAGCAATGTCGGAGTGGGAATAAGACCGGATTATCCGCCTGAGATGTATCTGATCATCTTTGCGGTAGTCATAGGACTCTACCTCGTGATCAACCTGGTTCTCACGAACAGGCTCAGAAAGATAACACCGGCAGAAGTATTAAAGAACAGGGAGTAATCATGTACAGGACAACGGTTAAAGTGGACGGAATGATGTGCGGGATGTGTGAGGCTCATATTTGTGATGCCATAAGAAAAGCCGTTCCTTCCGCGAAGAAGGTCAAGGCATCCCGCGCGAAAAAGGAAGCAACGTTTATTAGCGACTCTGTCGCAGACGAAGCGGTGATCGAAAAGGCGGTAAAAGATACAGGTTACGGCTTTATAGGCATCGTGACGGAACCTTATGAAAAGAAAGGACTGTTCGGATGATCATCAGCAGGATTATCCTCGACGGACTTGCGATGAGCCTGTTCTTCAACTTCAGTGCAGGCATGTTCTCTTTTGTCATGCCTCAGGCTTACAGCACGATGTTCCCGAAAGAGATAAAACAGGCAGCCGCTCCTTATGTGGATAAGAAAGAAGTCCGCAGGATGGCCGTGATACTTACCGCGATATATCTGTTTGTATTTCTGTTTTTCGGTGTAAGCGCTTATTTCTCAGGTGCTGAAGGCTTTTGGAATCTCTTTTGGACAGGCTACATAGAGATGCTCTTTGTAAATTTCGGAGATCTCCTGATCCTCGACTGCCTGCTCCGCGCAATAACGAAAAACATGAGAGGTTTCATCAAAGGCGCCGAAAACTGCAAGGCATGGGAACTTAAGGAATGGATGAAGTCGGCTCTGCCCGAACACCTTATCATCTGGCCCCTTACGTGCTGCCCTTTGGCAGGACTCATAACGGCAGGTGTTGTAAACCTGATGAAGCTTATCTTCGGTTAAAGGAGGAGCAAAATCATGAGCGGATATAATGACATAGGCATCAGCAAAGAACTTGACTGGGAAAGGATCTCACATCTGTTCAAGATAGGCATCGTGGCTGCCCTTATGGGACTTGTCGGTGATCTTATCCTCGGCTGGGGTGTTGCAGACAGCACTCTTTCCGGAATGGAGCAGTATTTTTCAAGATATCTTACCGTGTCGGATGACCGCATCGTCAGATCCGCGATATTGGGACTTATCGGAATTCCCGTCGAGTGTCTTTGCTATTTCGGCATATACAGACTTATCGCAAACAGTAACAAAAAACTCGCGCACATCTACAGGAGCGGACTTCTCGGAATGCTCACGTTCGGAAGCTTCTGCCATGTTGTTTGCTGCGCGACCGTTTACCATCTTAATTCGATCCACAAACTGGATCCTTCTGCCTCATCAGACGGCACGATCAAGTTTGCTCTGTATTTTCTCGTACCCGTAACAGCCGTCTTCCTGGTGTTTTTTCTGCTGACGACAATCGTACAGATCGTTGCGTTTGCGAAAGGTTACACGCCTTACCCGAAGTGGTGCTGGATCTTCTCTATCGCATCAGGACTTGTGATCGTTGCCGTAACCAGATTTTTCGGAAACAGCGAGGCTGCAAATGCGATAGGCACGGGCTGGATCAGCCTGGGAAGCCTTTGGACATATCTGGGACTTCTCTTAATGATGAAGAAAGCAAAGGCGAAGAAGTGACATGAAAAACTACACCAAAGAAGGTCAGAAACTCCCGTTATTCGGAATAGGACCGTATCTTATAAGCGGCATATCCTTACTTTCCATAGCGGGACTCATCATGTCGGGAAATGTCTTAAGTTCAGGCATTCTTGAAGGTGTCTGGGCATGGATATTCAGAGTATTAGGAATCATCTTCATTCCTCTCGGGATCTTTATCTGGTATATGGGCGCGCTCGGCTCAAAGATGGACGAACACATTGAGAACAATAAGCTTCAGACAGGCGGCATCTATGCATGGGTCAGGAACCCCATGTATGTCGGAGTGTGGTTCATCAACATAGGTCTTTTGCTCTTATGGCACAACCTGTGGCTCCTCATACTGCTGCCTGTTCAATGGCTGATCCTGACGGTTGTTTTGAAGAATACCGAAGAGAAATGGCTTCTTGATCTTTACGGTGCTGAATATACTGCTTATAAGGTAAAAGTAAACAGACTCATCCCGTTTAAGAGAATAAAAAATAACTCCGGCAAATAAAAGAATGCTCGAATATTTAGGAGGATGAAAACATGGAAATGAACAGGAACGCCGAATACGGCAACTGGGTGCCCGCAGCGATGCTGAGGATGATGTGGACGGTTTCATGCATAATAACCGTCGCAGCGGTTGCATTGCTGATATTCCTCAGGACAAAGATACCGGGGATCATACTTCTCGTTGTAGCGTTTGCGGCCTTGGCGATGACGGTCTATATGCAGCGCTGCAAAGCTCTTTTCGATTTTAACGGCGGAGGAGTAATGGGCGCCATCCATCAGTTCCTTGTAGATCATTTTCCGTGGGATAAAGATCAGGAAGGGCGTATCATCGACATAGGGTGCGGGGCTGCCGCACTCACAAACCGCATGCTGAAGACTTTCCCTAACATTCATGTCACGGGTATAGATTACTGGGGCGCCGAATGGAGTTATGCCAAGGAACAGTGCGAGAAAAATGCCGCAGCTGAGGGCGTATCCGGCAGAGTGCTTTTCCAGAAAGGAGATGCTGCAAAGCTTGATTTTGCAGACGGCTTTTTCGACGGTGCGGTAAGCAACTTTGTATTCCACGAAGTGCGTTCAGTATCTGACAAGAGAATAGTCGTCAAGGAAGCTCTCCGCGTGGTGAAAAAAGGCGGCTCATTCGCATTTCAGGATATGTTCGGACAGAAGGCTCTTTACGGTGACATGAATGAGTTCTGCGAAGAACTGAAACGCAGCGGGATTGTCAGCGAGATCCATTACATTCCGAATATCGAGAAGACGGATCTTGTTCCAAATTTTGTAACCGCTCCCTGGATGATAAGGGATGCCGGACTCATTTATGGTATTAAGTAAGGAGTAGCGCTCATGGTCATTACGGTAATAACAACGCTGATGCTCATGGCTGCATATTTCCTTATCCTGTATGGCGGAGTAGCATTTATCCAGGATAAGCGGTTTTTCGGTTCCGCTCACAAAGATATCCTTAAGGTTATTCCTGACCGTAAGGAGCGTTTCAAAGGCGCACATGTAATAGGCTGGTTCATCATCATCTTTGCATTTCTGATGTATCCTGCGGCGTTCATATTGGGTGGCTGGGATGGAGTCAGAAACGGCTTCGGATTTCTGCAGTTTTTTATCAGGTTCATCATCATGCTCTATGGCATGGAAACATTTGATATCGTTTTCTTCGACTGGGTGCTTTTGTGCAATTCAAACTTCTTCCCGAGATACTATCCTGAAGTCAAAGACATCGTCGGACGTCATATGTTCGGATACAACAAATGGACACACGTCATCCATTATATTGTCTATATTCCTGTCTGCGCATTGATAGCGTGGATCTGCACTATGTTCTGATAATCTGAGGAGGGTATATGGTCCTGACGAAGACACAGTTTTTTCAGCACTATTTTCCTGAGACAAAAAACTGCATCGGTTGGAAACAGTTTGGTTATAACCGCAAACAACAGATAAGACAATGCATTATCATCCCGGTATGTTGTCTTATTGGTGCATTGATCCTTACATTTATATAAACGTTATGAAAAGGGAAAGCAAAGGGACCTGCTTTTCAGCGCGGTCCCCGTAATCTGATAAGGATTTATGAATACTTATGTCAGCCTTCAGCGATAGCGCCTGCAGGGCAGGATGCTTCACAGGCACCGCAGGATACGCAAACATCAGCATTGATGTTGTACTGTGTATCACCCTGGGAAATAGCTCCGACGGGGCAACCGTCAGCGCAGGTGCCGCAAGATACGCATGCATCAGAAATTACATATGCCATAGTAAGATCCTCCTTTTGAGTTAGTGATTTGATTATTTCATTTGGAAGGCAGGTCTTCAATAACTTGCGGGAAGATTTAACTCATAGTTTACTAAACGTTACCTGACGCTAACCTGCGATGATGTTGTAATAAGATCCCTGATCATTAAGGAGCAGTGTACAGGCCTTTATGCGGATTCCTGTTTATGTTTTTTTACATAAGCTTTGACTGCTTCGAAAGTCTTATCGCATATATAGTGTTCTACACGGCAGGCATCTTTATTCGCGGTATCTTCATCAATGCCCATCATCATAAAAAGATCGGTAAGAACGATGTGGCGTTCATATACGCTCTTTCCGATTATCTCACCGGCTTCGGTCAGATACAAAAAGCCGTGGTCATCTCTTCTTATAAATCCTTCACTCTTAAGGAGACTGACAGCCCTGCTTACAGAAGGTTTGGAGTATCCAAGGTATTCACCGACGTCGATAGCTCTGACCAGTTCATTCTCCAGTGAGAGAACATACAAGGCCTCGAGATACATTTCACCTGATTCCATTAAAAGCATACGAAAGCTCCTTCGTCATATCGGTTAGCCACGGCTTACTGAAGCAGTTTATCACACAATGCATTCCATGAGAATATCGGAACGGTCACGATTTCGAAGCCGAGTATCAATGCATCATTATCGACCAGTGTTGTTCTCAAACAAAATACACGAATCGTGTTGAAAAATATAAATACCTATTGAATTGGTGGGAATATACGTTACAATAAATACATGCCATAAAAACCGATTGAGGCATCAATATAGAGTCCGGGTGTTGTTGAAAACGGTTCGGTATCTATAGCGCGTGTTGAGTAGACAACACTTCTATCTGTCTCGATCCAAATGATGTTCTTTTCAATTCTTGACATCATAAAGGAGAGTCCGGAGGTAAAAACTCCGGACTTTTTTGTGCATATTCGGTTAGCGTAAACTAACATTAGATGATAGAATAGGATGAGAGTTAGCGATAAGTAACCGAGTTGAGGTGCCTGATGGATCAGCAAAAACAGATTCACAAGTGGCTTAGGGAAGTCATAAAGGATGATGCGGAGAGGGTATTTAATGTCCAATCGTCCGTCTATTCCGGTTGTGTTGCTTCTCTTAGCGGCAGAACACCAAATCAATATAAGACCCTGACTAAGACGATCCTGCCGCGCGTGGCATTGTACAAGGCGCTTAAGGCAGATGACAAATTGTCTGGAAGTGCATATGAACTGACTCACAGATACATGGTCGAAGTGATCGGGACGCAGAAGCATAAAAGCACAGCGGTTCTCGAGATAATACCCGGTTTCTACAGGATATACAGCAGGTCATTTTTGAAGATCATGAGGACAATCGATCTCCAGAAGAGTACTCAGGAAGAAGGAAAAGATTACTACAACATAACGATCACCGATTGTCTTTGGCACAATGCCTGCAGGGAATTCGGATGCCCCGAACTGTGTCCGGCATTTTGTGATGTTGATGACATTACCTACGGAGACCTGAAAAAACTGGGCTTCACAAGGACTCAGACACTTGGAAAAGGAGGAGAATGCTGCGACTTCCATTTTTACAGGAAGTGAAGCACACTCAGAGAAACAAATGAAATACTCCGGATTACCAATGGGAATGTGGCTGCTGCTGAAAAGTTCTTTTGAAAAGAACCTGGTAAATGATCTCGGACTGACAAAAGAAGAAGCAAAGCTGGTAAGGATTAAAGCCAAGCCCGAATACAGGCGGATAATAGAAAAGCTTCCCGAATTCGAGAAGGAAGACAGGTTCAAGACGAATATTGTTAACTGCGCGATGCTGATATCTTTTCTGAGTTATCTCCCTCAAAAGCCTGACGTAACAGAAGTTACAAGGTATTACGAGGACGCGATGACGATACAGTTCTTAAAGAAGATGTGCAAAAAGAGCGGAAAGAATAAGTTCTCTGATAAAGACATTGCCTCCATGAAGGCAACTGCAAAGCTTAAAGCTGCCGACCGCAATCCTTATTCCTGGAACATGGATTACATCCCGTATGAAGACGGAAGCGGTTACGAAGCAAGGTTCTTCAAATGCGGTATATGCGTACTCATGAAGGAGCACGGCCTTTTCGAATATGTTCCCGCGATGTGCCATCTTGATTATGTAATGAGCGATCTGGGCGGTGCATCAAATTTCGTAAGAGAGTACACCCTCGCATCAGGCGGTCCGTACTGTGACTGCGGATATAAAAAGAGGACATGACGGATGCAATTTGTTGAAACAGGTAACATGTCGGGCAAGACACTGATGCTCCTTCCTGGAACATGCTGTGACTGGCAGATGAACTTCAGCACGGTCATCGACAGGCTTGCGGAGAAATATCATCTCATCTGCGTGAATTACGACGGTTTTGACGGTACTGATTCGGTTTTTCCCGATATGATAACCGTGACTGAAAAGATAGAAAAATACATTCTGGATAATCATGGCGGCAGGATAGACGGCGCACTCGGTTCTTCGCTCGGAGGCAGTTTTGTCGGACAGCTTATAATGCGTGAGAACGTACATGTGGATCATGGCATTTTCGGAAGTCCTGATCTCGATCAGAGCGGCGTGGTGTCAGCAAAACTCAAGTCTGCACTGGTAACTCCTCTACTTACGGGATTTACAAAGAACGAGAAGAAAAAACAAAAGGCCAAAAAGAAGTTTGTCGAACTTTTCGAAATGGACGAACAAACGGCAGAGATGTTTCTTGAATCATTTACGAGATTCAGTACGGAGTCGATCAAGAACGAGTTTTATACTGACCTGATCACCTGTCTTAAAGAAGACATTCATGTTGAAGGGACGACGGCTCATTTTATCTATGCAAAGAAAATGGGTGAGAAGTATAAGAAGCGTTATCTCAAATATTTCCGCGATCCCGACATAAGGGAATTCGACATGCAGCATGAGCAGTGGCTGTTCGGCGGTCCCAAGTATTCCGACCCTGTACTCAAGGCTGTCGATGAATTCATGGGCATCTGATACCTGTCTTAAGGATAATTTCGCCTTCGTCGGATTAGTATGGTAAAATCGTTCTAATCATTTGAGGAGGTTTTCGCTATGCAGGAATCAGGTGAAATGTATCTTGAGACTATTCTCGTACTTTCCAAGAAGGGGGCACCCGTCCGTTCTTTGGATGTTGCAAAGCATCTGAATGTTTCCAAGCCGAGCGTAAGCCGTGCAATGGGAATCCTTAAGAACGGTGAGTATATCGTTATCAATGAGCAGGGATATATCACACTTACTGCAGAAGGCTTGAAGATCGCAAAGAAGATCTATGAGAGACACGTTGTCATCAGCGAACTTCTGATGGAACTGGGTGTCGACATGAAGACTGCAGAAGAAGACGCATGCCGCATCGAACATGTAATTAGTGACAAGACTTTCAAGGCCTTAAAGAAACACAGAAAAGAGTACGGCGGAAAGTAACCGCATTTCATTTTAAGTATTGACCATTAAAGAACCCGGCCCTCAACGTGAAAAGAGCCGGGTTCTTCATCTATAAAGTCGCGTGTTAAGGAGGATTACTTCTTTATGTGGAATGCTTTCATCTGAGGATAGACAGCTGCGTCCCCGAGCTGTTCTTCAATGCGGAGGAGCTGATTATATTTAGCGACTCTCTCGCTTCTTGAAGGAGCACCCGTCTTGATCTGGCATGTGTTAAGTGCAACTGCAAGATCTGCGATGGTCGTATCTGCGGTCTCGCCAGAACGGTGTGAGGAGATGGCCGTATAGCCTGCTGCATGAGCCATCTTGATTGCTTCGAGTGTCTCGGATACAGATCCGATCTGGTTGAGCTTGATGAGGATGGAGTTGCCTGCGCCGAGCTCGATGCCTTTTGCAAGTCTCTCAGTGTTGGTTACGAAGAGATCGTCACCTACGAGCTGGACTTTATTGCCGATCTTTGCTGTCATCTTCTGCCAGCCTTCCCAGTCTTCCTCGTCAAGACCGTCTTCGATGGAGATGATGGGATACTTGTCAACAAGGGATTCCCAGTGAGCGATGAGCTCATCTGATGTGAATTCCTTACCGGACTTGGGCTGCTTGTAGAAACCCTTGCCCTTTTCGCTCTTCCACTCGGAGGATGCCGCATCCATGGCGATCATGAAATCCTTGCCGGGCTCATAGCCTGCTGCCTTGATAGCTTCGAGGATCTTCTCGATGGCTTCCTCGTCGCTCTTGAGGCTGTTGGGAGCAAAGCCGCCTTCGTCACCGACAGCGGTAACGTCGCCCATTTCCTTGAGGAGTTTCTTTAATGAATGGAATACCTCGGCACACCATCTGAGGCCTTCCTTGAAAGAAGGAGCGCCTACGGGCATGATCATGAATTCCTGTGTGTCGACTGCGCTGTCTGCATGAGCTCCGCCGTTTAGGATATTCATCATAGGGACGGGGAGTCTGTTTGCGTTTGCGCCGCCTAAGAATCTGTAGAGCGGGATGTCGAGTGCCTTTGCGGCTGCTCTTGCTGTTGCGATGGATACTGCGAGGATCGCATTTGCACCGAGATTTGACTTATCCTTTGTGCCGTCTGCCTCAATCATTGCCTTGTCTACTGCGTATGTATCGAAAGCGTCCATACCGATGATTGCGTCAGCGATCGTCGTATTAATGCTTTCTACTGCTTTTGTAACGCCTTTGCCGAGATATCTGGACTTGTCTCCGTCACGGAGTTCCAGGGCTTCGAATTCGCCTGTGGAGGCGCCGCTCGGTGCGCAGCCAGTCGCAACTGTGCCGTCAATGAGCGTTACTTCCGCTTCAACGGTAGGATTTCCTCTGGAGTCGAGGATCTCTCTTCCGATTACATTTTCGATGATGAGTTCTGTCATATTACTTTTTTCCTTTCGGGCATATCATATCCCGCCGGACATGAATGAATAGGAGATTGATCCGGCGGGTCCATGATTTATTCGCGGTTAGCCACCACTAACCGCAGAAACTATAACACACGCTTGAGCCGGTTGTCAATCAAATGAATAACCCTATGAAAAACAGGCTTTTTGAGCGATTGACAATAAGCCTGTATCATGTTACAGTTAGCAACGGCTAACCGAAAGGAGACGAAAATGTCAGAAGACCAGATCGTAAGATTTTGCGCACCTACCTTGGCCGGCATAAAGACCGGAAGTCTGTTTACTCTGCATTTTTCGTCTGACGATTACAGACAGGACATAACTGCTTTTAACAGGTCCATGCGTAAAAAAGGCATCCGCATTATTCCTCTGAAGGTCTGTGACACTCATGCTCTGATCTACCTCTACAGACCCGAAATGCTCGACAGGGATCTTAAGGACCCGAAAGCAGTCAGTATCCTCAAAAGGTTCGGTTATCCCGTCAGTAACTCTGACAAGTGTGTCGTTGATCTCGTGAGGAGGCTCAATACATCTCCTGCATTTCCTCACGAGATCGGACTCTTTCTGGGATACCCCCCTACGGATGTCGACGGCTTCATCAACAATCCGAATGAGGGGTATTGTGCTGTCGGTTACTGGAAAGTCTATTCGGATGCCGATAATGCGAGGCGGAAATTCATCAGGTACAGGAAGTGCACAGAAGAATACAGCCGCATGCTGGAAGAGGGCAGAACGCTCGAGCAACTCGTTGTCTGAGCGCTGTTAATAAAATATTGTGAGGTTTTTATATGAGTAAAGTAGCTGTTGTATATTGGAGCGGTACGGGAAACACTGAATCTATGGCAAAGGCCGTAGAGGAGGGTATCAAGTCCGCAGGTGCGGAAGCAGTATTGCTGACTTCCGCTGAATTCGACGCAGCAAAGGTTGCTGAATTCGATGCCATCGCATTCGGATGTCCGGCAATGGGTGCCGAGGTTCTCGAGGAATCGGAATTCGATCCCATGTTCACTTCTGTCGAGTCATCCCTTAAGGATAAGAAGATCGCGCTCTTCGGCTCGTATGGCTGGGGTGACGGCCAGTGGATGAGAGACTGGGAAGACAGATGCAAGGCAGCAGGTGCCGTTCTGGCAACGGGATCGGTTATGGCAAATAACGAGCCTGACGACAGCGCTGTTGCAGAATGCAAAGCACTCGGAGCAGCTTTGGTATAAGAAAACATAATCATTATGTCATAAAACTCCTTTTTAGCATCGGAGCTGTCTCTGTATAGGGGCAGCTCCGTTACTGTTTCGAAAAACAAGGATTGACAACAACTGTTTATGATGATAATGTTAGCGACGGCTAACCAAATTAAATAGAACTCATTCATATTCGTGCGGCGGTGACTGCGGAATGGAAGATTGTGCGGACGGTTGTGACAGGGTCGATGCACTTCCCGAATCGGAAGACGGCATTGTCCTGAAGGATTTCTTTTTCGCATATCACAGGAACCCGTATCTTTTCTGGAAGAAGAGTTTTTCCGAAAACGATCCTAACCTGTGCCTCAACATTCCGCGCCTTGTACTTCCTAAGGGAGCCGTTATTGGCGTAATAGGGAAGAACGGCACAGGCAAATCCACGTTCCTGAAGTGCGTATGCGGCCTGGAGAAAGACTGCAAAGGTACGATCGAGGCAGACGGGAAGACCTATAAAGGCAAAGAGCGCCTGAAGCTCAGCTATATGGTCATGCAGGACGTGAACCACCAGCTGTTCACCGACAGCGTCGAGTCGGAAGTCATGCTGTCCATGAAAGAAGAGGATAAGGACCGCTGCAGCCGGATCCTGGAAGATCTCGGCATCCTTGAGTTCAGGGAAAAGCATCCGATGGCCCTGTCCGGCGGACAGAAACAGAGGGTGGCCATAGCTTCGGCGATCGCTGCCGACGCGAAGCTCATGCTTTTCGACGAGCCGACGTCCGGACTTGATTTCTCGCACATGGAAAAGGTCGGCGGGCTCTTGAAAACCCTTTCCCGGTCGGGTAATACTGTACTTGTGGCAACTCATGATCCCGAACTCATCGATCTTTGCTGTGACTATGTATTGTGCATCGAAAACGGCAAACTCGGCTATCTTAAGAGGGTTTAACAATGTTAAAGACAGTAATTACGGGTCTTCTGATACCCTTTATCGGCACTGCGGCAGGTTCCGCGTGCGTATTCTTCCTCAAGAACGATCTGAAGGACGGAATCAAACGCGCCCTGACAGGATTTGCAGCCGGCGTCATGGTCGCGGCATCCATCTGGAGCCTCATCGTTCCCGCCATCGAGCAGTCCTCGGACAAGGGTCGCTTTGCGTTTCTTCCCGCGTTTATCGGATTCTGGCTTGGCATCCTGTTCCTGCTCTTACTGGACCACATCATCCCGCACCTTCATGCCGGGATCAACCAGACAGAGGGTCCGAAAAGCAAACTGACACGCACCGTAATGCTCGTTTTGGCGGTAACGCTCCATAACATACCTGAGGGAATGGCTGTCGGCGTTGTCTATGCTGGCCTCATGAACGGCTCGGCAAACATAACCGCGGGCGCGGCGCTGGCCCTTGCGCTCGGAATCGCAATCCAGAATTTCCCCGAAGGCGCGATAATCTCGATGCCGCTGTTCTCGGAGGGCAAGAGCAAGCCGAAATCCTTTGTACTGGGCGTCCTGTCAGGCGCCGTCGAACCGGTTTTCGGAGGACTCACGGTGCTCATTGCCGGTTTCGTGGTTCCCGCGATGCCTTATCTTCTCTCATTTGCGGCGGGCGCGATGCTCTATGTCGTCGTCGAGGAACTTATACCCGAGATGAGCCAGGGTAAGCATTCCAATATCGGCGTTGTATCTTTTGCGATCGGATTCAGCCTCATGATGGCGCTCGACGTGGCGTTGGGGTGACCGCTTTTTGCATCCGGCTATTTGTTTTCCGCTATTTGAATTCCGCGCGGCTGGAAAACACAGAACACGCGTAAATACCAAAAGGCTGCCTCTTTGTTTTCGAGACAGCCTTCCGGAAGATATGGGGAACAGTTAATGGGGGATAATGTGTTATTTAAGGGTTAACATCCGTGTCTTATCAGATCTCGGGTGCCAGTTCGAATCTTGCGGCGTACTTTTCCAGCTGTGCCTGTGTGGCGTTTTCGGCGAAGAGGCAGAAGTTAACGGAATCGTTTGCGGTGCGTACGAACATCAGGCCGCTGTCTGACTCATAGATGATGCCGCCGGAGATCTCCTTCTTGTTTGCTGATGCCTGTGCTGCCTTGAGGTAATCGTCGTATGCTTCCTGCTCGAGAACCATGCCGATCGCGACTGCTTCGGTGTTTTCTTCAACTTCCTTGTCGTAGAGGTAGATGGCGCCTCTGGTGAATTCAACGGAATAGCCGTCTGAGAGATCTACTGTTGCTACTGAGACTGTTTCGTCCTGATGGAGATAAGCTGTTGCTGTCGATTTGGTTGTTTCCTTCTTTGCACATCCTGCGAAGCATGCGATTGTGATTACTGCTGTTACGATTGCTGTTGCTGTAGCTGTTGCGATTGTCTTCTTCATTTTTTTGCCCTCCTGAATTGGCGTGTTGTTTTGTTTGATGGCTCCATTATGGCAAGCGCAAGGGGCACCAACAATCAGTAATCACGGGGCTTTCTGACGCTTAAGCAACACTCCGGGCGGGGTGTGTTGCTTAAACTGAAAAAAGTTTTGGATTTGAAGCTGATGTTGTGCTTTGCGGCAGGCTTTCCCGTTCGGAGTTGTTGACCTGAGCCATAAAAAGAAGCAAACTGAATGGCAGATGCGGACGACGCATTGCCCGAAAAACTGATGAGCCCATCACGCGCATTGCCCGAAAAACTGATGAGCCCATCACGCTCATTGCTCGAAAAACCGATGCGTTCCACCGTGCGCATCCGCAAAGATCCTGAGGACAGGTTACCGGTACAAAGCTTTGAACAAAAACTCGAAATTCAAGATCGCCATTACAACCGTCCTTGCGGCGGCTCTTCTTACCTCGTGCAGCGACATGCGGAAAACACCGGCGGGCTACCGTGCCAAGATAGAGACTGAAACGACTGTCGAGACCACCATAGAAGAAGAGATAAGGGAAGAATTCCCTCAATTCAAGTATAAAGTATATAAGCCTCAGGTCAGCGAGGCTGAAGGCAGGACCCGCCCCGTGACGTTCTACCGCGACGGAAACCCGTTCTACGGCAAGATCACGGTCCCGGAAGGCGAGGGACCTTTCAAGACCATAATCATTTCGAGCGGCCTGTACGCAAGGCTCGGAAGGTATTCGGGAAAGGCAAGCGATTACAGCGACATGGGTTATGCCGTGATCGAGTTTGAGTGCCAGAACGGCGCGCCTCCGCCGTCCTACGACGATCCCGAGTGGCTCGGCGACTTCATCTACGAGCAGGTCTTAGACCTCTACGCCGTCATGGATTCGATGAGATTCTTCCCGGAAGTCGACCTCTCGAACATCTATCTCTACGGGCACAGCATGGGCGGCCTGGTCACGTCTTTCGCCGGAACGATGCGTCAGGACGAGGTAAAGGGTCTGATCCTGGTCGATCCGAGCTTTTACGCCGCCCAGTTCATGGATTTCGAGTACGAACAGACCATCACGACGGAGATCTATCCCCTGATAACCAAGTGCAACATCCCGGTGGTCATCATCACGGGCACGGCCGGGAGCTTCGGCGAGGACCCGCACTGCTTCGACGAGGCGGTGGAAGCTTTTCCCGACTGCGAGGTCGTCGTGATCGAGGGCGCGAATCACAGGATGGACGGCGATGCCAGCTACAAGGTGGTCTCGCGCTCGGTCAGCGTCATGAAGAAGTGGGATGAAAGAGCCGGAAACTGAGGTATAATGTCACTCGTCTGTCAGCCGGCCGGGGTTATATGGGCACTCGACGCCGGCTGAGGATTGCCAAGACCGGGTTATAATGTCATTCACCGCCGGCTGAGGATTGCCTTGACTGGGTTATAATGTCATTCGCCGCTGGCTGAGGATTGCCAAGAACGGGTTAAAATCATTCAAAGAGGGGATTTACGGATGTTTAAGAGAGTCACTTCATTTATTGCGATACTGATGCTGGGCCTTTTCGTGCTCGCGGGATGCGGCAAGGAGGGCATTGAAGGAACATGGGTCCTGACCAAGGAGATCGATGCTGCCGGTGTGAGCATGTCCGGGGATGAACTGAGCGATGTCGGCGTTGCCGAACAGTATGAGATCACCGGCAACAGTGTTGTTTATACGCTGAATACCACTTACGCGAAACAGCCGATCGTCATAGATCTCGAGCTCAAAGACCTGGGCGGCGGCCAATATGAGTTCAACCTGCCGAGCGGCGGGTATACTTTCGCTACAGTCACGGTCAAGGGCAACACCATGACCTATGAGGTCGGTGAAGACAGCGACAAGATGACGATGGTGTTCAAGAGGAAGTAGTACCCCGGCCATACATGTCGAAATTATCCCAAACCGTGAAATATTGGTTCCGCGGGATAATTTTCAAAGGTGGAATTATCCCAAAAGTTCAAAAATGCTTCACTTGGGATAATTTCCGGCCCGTATTTTATCCCAAACTGCAAGAAATCTCATCATTGGGATAATTTCAATCTCAAAATTTATCCCGAAGTCTCGAAAAATGGCACAGCGGGATAATTCCGCGCTCAATTTTTATCCCAAAGACTGGCGAAAAACTTCCCAATTGGATAATTTCAGCTCTGAGATATCGTTTTTGGGGAAAAGTATTCAAAAACGATATCTGTCTGAGAGCCGAGATATCGTTTTCGGGAAAAAATCTTCATTTACGATATCTTTCGAAGAGTCGAGATATCGTTTTCGGGAAAAATTCTTCATTTACGATATCTTTCGAAGAGCCAAGATATCGTTTTCGGGAAAAATTCTTCATTTACGATACCTTTCGAAGAGCCGAGATATCGTTTTCGGGAAAAAATCTTCATTTACGATATCTTGCGAAAAACAAAGGTATCGAAATCGGGGC
>CAMVGO010000026.1 GCA_947167045.1 uncultured Clostridia bacterium | reverse complement strand
ATGAGCTGCAGATATAATCCGGGCGGAGTATTCAAGCTCAGCAACGGCATCATGGATAATCCCGGTGATTCCAAATACGGAATGACAAAGGAGCAGCTCATAAGCGCCTATACACAGCTCAAGGCACACGGTGTAAAGAAGTTCGGACTCCATGCATTTCTTGCAAGTAACACTGTTACAAACGAATATTATCCGACTCTTGCAGGCCAGCTCTTCGAACTCGCAGCCGAGATCTCCGAGAAGGTCGGCATTGAATTTGCTTTCATTAATCTTTCAGGCGGCGTAGGTATCGGATACAGACCTGAAGATACCCAGAATGACATCATGGCCATTGGTGAGGGCGTAAGAAAACAGTTCGAGCGCGTTCTTGTTCCTGCAGGCATGGGCGATGTCGCCATCTATACGGAGATGGGAAGATTCATGCTCGCTCCTTACGGAATGCTCATCACAAAGGCTATACACGAAAAGCATATCTATAAGGAATATATCGGCGTTGACGCTTGCGCAGCTAACCTTATGAGACCTGCAATGTACGGCGCTTATCACCACATTACCGTTCTCGGCAAGGAGAATGAACCCTGTGACCATAAATACGATGTAACCGGTTCTCTCTGTGAGAATAACGATAAGTTCGCTATAGACAGGATGCTCCCGAAGATAGAGATGGGTGATTATCTTGCCATCCACGATGCCGGTGCTCACGGATTTGCAATGGGATACAACTACAACGGCAGACTCTGGTCTGCAGAACTCCTGCTCAGGGAAGACGGTTCCGTAGAAGAGATAAGAAGGGCAGAGACCCTGAACGATTACTTTGCTACATTCGATAATACGAAGTACGCTTCAAAGCTTATCAGCGACTGACGTCTGAAACAGTTCGAAAACCTTTGTTTATAAGGCTCCGCCAGGTATTTTGCCCGTCGGAGTTCTTTTATTTCGTTGTGCAATATGCACAAAAACAAGACTGTTCGATTATGCAACTTGTTTAACAAACCAATTGTTTGAAAACGGGAGTAAGTGTACCATTTAGCTGTCCAAGGGAAAGCCTTGGGGATAGTAAAAAAGGACTACATACCATATCAAGGAGGTATTACTAATGAAAGCTTTTTACTTAGACAACATTGATGTTGCAACTCTTATGAAGGCACTTGATGAGTGCAAGGGCAGCGTAATACTTCTTACGGATGAAGGTGACCGCTTCAACCTTAAGAGTAAGCTCAGCCAGATCACAGGCATCATGAAGCTTATCGAGGGCGGAATCGTATGCAATGCAAAGATCTCCTGCTCCGATCCTGATGACGAGGCTATGCTCTTCAGACTTAACCTTTTCGGAAAGGTCGACGAGGAAGACGATAAGGCTTGATGAAAGCCTGATCGTTTGATCTCAAAAAGTGAATCAATAAAGGACTGTCTCATTGCTGTGAGGCAGTCCTTTTGTATTATCCGGTTTTCCCGAAAAAAGAGCGCTGACAGAAGACTGCCAGCGCCAGAGGTTTAAGTTACGAAAGAATTATTCGCGTTCGCTGATCGGATGGTATTCGACTCTATCCTGAACGCTCTTGTAAGCAGGACGTATGATCTTGCCTTTGCCGTTGAGCTCTTCGATCCTGTGTGCAGACCAGCCGGAGATCCTGGCGATCGCAAACAGGGGAGTGTAGAGCTCCATGGGGATGCCGAGCATCGAATAAACAAAGCCGCTGTAGAAGTCGATGTTGGCTGAAACGCCCTTGTAGATGCGGCGTTCTGCGGCGATGAGCTCTGCGGAAAGTTTCTCGACTCTCTCGTAGAATTCGAATTCCTTGGTGCGTCCCTTCTCGGCGGAGAGATCCCTGACGTAACGCTTGAATATCTGGGCTCTGGGATCCGAGATCGAATAGATGGCATGTCCCATGCCGTAGATGACGCCTGAATGGTCGAATGCATCCTTGTGAAGGATCTTCTCGAGATAAGCGAGTATCTCGTCATCGTCTTCCCAGTCGGAGATGCTCCTCTCGAGTTCCTTGAACATTTTAACGACCATGATGTTTGCACCGCCGTGCTTTGGTCCCTTGAGCGAACTCAGGGCAGCAACGACTGAAGCATAAGTATCCGTGCCGGAACTCGTTACGACGTGAGTCGTGAAAGTCGAGTTGTTACCGCCGCCGTGCTCTGCATGGAGCATGAGTGAAACGTCCAGTATCTTTGCTTCGAGCGGTGTGAACTTGTTGTCGGCTCTCAGCATGTAAAGGAAGTTCTCGGCAGTCGATAAGTCCGGTCTCGGTCTGTGTACAACCAGTGAATCGCGGTCGAGATAATAGCGCATTGCATTATAACTGTGGACAGCGATGCTCGGGAATATTGATATAAGCTCAAGCGACTGGCGGAGTACGTTCGGGATCGAAATGTCCGCAGCCTGCGTATCGTAAGCGTACAGATTGAGGACGCCTCTCTGGATATTGTTCATCAGATCTGATGAAGGTTTCTGCATTATAACGTCCCTGAAGAAATTCTTCGGCATCTTGGAACGCGATTCTGCGAGAAGCGCGCGGAAATCCCTTAACTCCTGTTCATTCGGTAGTTTTCCGAAGAGAAGAAGATAGGTGGTCTCTTCAAAACCGCAGTGCATTTCCTCGGGCTGTCCCTTGATCATCTCTTTTACATTGATGCCGCGGTAGAACAGCTCGCCCGGAGCCGGTACTGTCTCGCCGTTTACGACTTGAGTTGCATTGACTTCGGAGATCTTGGTAAGTCCCGTAAGGACGCCTTTACCGTTAATGTCTCTCAGGCCGCGCTTGACATCATATTTGGTGTAGAGCTCCGGATCTATGGCATTTGACTGACAGATCTGCGCAAGACGCAAGATCTCGGGTGTGATCTTGGAGTAATTATTTGTAGCCATAAAAATCCTCTCCTTTCTGAGGCATATTTACTGCCGCAAAATGCGCGACAGTTTTAATATTCTAAATGATTGAAATCAACAAAGCAATTAAATCAGGAATCCGCCGTTGACGCCAATTATCTGTCCTGTGATGAACGAAGCCTTCTCAGACTGCAGGAAATAAAGGGTTTCCGCGACTTCCTCAGGAGTACCGAGTCTGCCTGCGGGAGTTTCCGCGCAGAGTGCGTCCCTGTCCTCATCGCTGTAGCATTTCATCATGTCCGTATCAATGACACCGGGTGATACGGCATTGACCCTTATGCCTGAAGGACCGAGTTCTTTCGCCAGTGATTTTATATATGAATCGACAGCACCCTTGCTCGCTGAGTAGAGTGCCTCGCAGGAAGCGCCCGTCTGTCCCCACATCGAAGATACTGCAAGAATTACGCCAGATCTCTGTTCCACCATGCCCGGAATAACTGCATTTGCCAGATTAAAGAGTCCGCCGAAGTTGGTATCCATTACGTCTCTGTAATCCGTGAACTTCATGTCCTGTGCAAGCCCTGATACCGAGATGCCTGCGTTCGAGATAAGAACATCCACTGCACCAAAAGACCTTACCGCGCTTTTTACTGCGAGTCCGACCTCTTCGGGATCTTTTACGTCACACTGATAGTAAGTGACGCCTTCGATGATCTCGTCAGATCTGCCTGAACGGCTTAATGACGATACCTTATAGCCATGGCTGGCGAAAAGCTTAACGCAGGCCTTGCCGATACCTCTTGTACCGCCTGATATCAAAAGATGTGCCATTCCCGTATCCCCCTTTGAAATGAGCGTTTCTGCAACTATTTTACACGATTCGCGGTTAACTTGCCCGTTCCTTGTTTTACAAGAACGGACTTTATCACTATAATAGACGCGTCTAAGGGGGAGGATTCCTATATGTCAAAACATAAGAATAAGGGTAAAAAGCCCGTGAACAATGATATAGAAAACGAAGTTAAGAACACCGGAAACAGCATTGAGGGTGATGTCACTGAAGAAACGGAAGAGGTTTTCTCGGAGACTGTGGAAGAAAAGTCTGAAGAGTCCGTTGAAGAAAAGTCAGTTGATGAAGATACTGCAGAAGAATCTGTCGGTGAAGATGAGCCGGATGAAAACGAATCCCCGGAAGAGTCTGAAGAGGACGTGGACGGAGACGGTTCTGAAGAAGAAAAGGACGAAGGTTCTGAAGATGACGAAGGATCCGAAGAATCTGACGGAAAAGAATCTGACGGCAAGGAAAATGCAGTCGATACCGTCCGCATAGCCGGAGCAGATGAAGAAACAAAGAAGGCCAATGAGGAGTTCAGAAAGCTTTCTTTCGGCGAGAAGTGCAAGAGGGATCCGCTCATTCCCATATCGCTCCTGCTTGTATTTGTGGCTATCGTTGTCGGTGCCGCATATTTCATCCTTCCCAACGTTATCTGTCCTTCCATGGGAATGACGCTCGAAGAATTCAGGACCAGATTTGATGCTGCGGATATTTCCAAGGCGCTGATGAATAATGGCCTCGACATCGGCTTCATCGGTATCGATTATGTTGATCCTGATACAAATCCGAGCATTTTAGGCGATAAGGCGATCGTTTCCGCGAACAGGTCTTTTGCAGACTTTTTCGAAGGTGAATCCAGGAGCTATCTGGTAAATTCCGGAATCGACGGTGCGACGAGAAAGACCGACAACGAACTGGCTTATGTCAGGATCTATATCGAATATGCAGAAGACGTAAACCCTGTCTGGATGTACTTTTCGAACATCCTGCTGACGCTCTATCCCGATCTGACGATGAATGATGCCATGGATATTGCACTCAAGCTGATGGGTGAATATAACGGCAGTGATGTAAGGTTCGATTCAAGGGGAGATTATGCCTTCAGGATGGTCCCAGTCACAAAGAACGAAGTCAACTATATCGCATTCGATGTGGTGCCCAAGGCGTTGCTTAGCAGCTCACAGATAAGATATAACCTTGATACCGAAGAGAAATTCGCAGTCGCATCTTCTGCAGCTGTTTCCGAAACAGTGCAGGAATCTGTACAGGAGTCCGTACAGGAATCCGCTGCTTCAACCTGACATACAGCATCTGTTTCCGTTGTCTGTTTACAAAATTGCCCCGTAATCTATAATATTTTTCAGATTGTTTTTCGGGGGTAGGGGAATATGGCCAGCGGAGGATTTCACGGCGGAGGAGGCCACTCAGGCGGACATCATGGCGGCGGTTTCGGCGGCGGCTTCGGTGGAAGCGGTTTTTCCGGAGGCGGCTATTCCGGCGGCGGTTTTTCGGGCGGCGGTTATTCGGGTAACGGGGATGAATCCTTAACGGGATGCTTTTCTGCGTACGCCATCGTAGGTTTTGTTATATTCTTGTATATGTTGGCCATTGTCTTGGAAGGTTTTCTTCCGGGACTTAACTGGCTGAATCTTATAATATTCCTTGTCAGCATTTTCTTTTATTTGTACGGTCTAAAAGAATATGACCGTACATTGGTCGTATCATACTTCCTGAAGGGCTATGTTCCGTCCTTCGGTATGAGAATATGGAAAGGCGACAGACCTTACGGTATCTCCCGTGACAGAAAATCCTGGGCCAAGTCCAAAGATTGTTTCTGCATATCTTTTTTCGACAAGGAATACGGAGAGGAAAACAAAAAGAAAGTAGGCGAACTGATCGGCAGGACTCCGAAGATCTTATGGCTGAACCTGTTTATGTGGATGTGGATCGGCTTTGTATGCATGGTGGTCAATCTTTTCTTCTATGAAGCCATTATACCCTTTTTCGAGAGGGCGACGATGAGCGACCAGGCATTTAAGTTCTTTGACGAGTTTATCTTTTACCTTCCGTCGCTGTTGTGTTTGCTAAGTTCACTTATCTGCTGCCTGATAGTAAAGATCAGGGACAAGCTCTTATATCAGTGCGCGGTCAGAGTCGTCGGTGATATCGATGCCGCAGAAGAAAGACTCAAGACCGAAGAGTTCATAACATCGCAACTGAGCAGGAAGTGGTATTACAATAACTGCCCGAACTGCGGCGCGGAGGCTTCCAAAGCCTTAAGGTCATGCACGTTCTGCGGGGCTTCTTTGGAGGTCAAGTCTTTTGATTACGGATTATCGGGTGCGGTCCACCGTATCTCGGCAGCAGACGAGGAAGCGGATAAGCATCCGGGAAGGAGAGGGTGATGGCAGACAGATTTTTCAAGTTTTCCCTTCCGATAGGCATTGCGGGGATCTTATTAAACCTTTTTCTCTTTGCCACTAACTTTTACTATGAACTGGTCATACCGGTTTTCGAGAATTCGGGCCTGGAGGGTGCGCCCTTCGTCTTCTTCGATAACCTTGTCTTCTATACGCCCTGTATCTTTATGGTTCTTTTTGCCGCGTATATAGTTGCGGGTCAGATCTATAAGAGAAAAGCGCAGACGAAAACCGAAGACGAGGTTACGGAAAAACTTGTCGAAAAAAATGCGGCTGTCCAGAAGGAGTTGGATGAAAGAGCCGAGTTCCTGAAGCACAAGTATTACACCAACTGTCCGAACTGCGGTTCCGTCAGGGCGGAGAATGAAAGCGTGTGTTCTTTCTGCGGCGCATCGCTGATAAGGAAGAAATAGCCCGTTTTTGGGACAATTTGATTACAAAAAAAGAGTTCCCGAAGTATCGGAAACTCTTTTTTGTTGGCAGGGGAGACACGATTTGAACGCGCAACCGGCGGTTTTGGAGACCGCTGCTCTACCGTTGAGCCACTCCCCTATGTGCAACGTGTATTTTATTCGTTGGTTTGCACTATGTCAAGGGTAATGTTAAGATTGTAGCGCTTATCTTATATATAAATAAGGAGAAAAGTTATGAGGTTGGCAGTTATCGGTACCGGGAACATGGGAAAAGCTCTTTTGGGCGGTTTTGTTAAGGGCGGAGTCATCAGCCCGTCGGAAGCCTGGTGTTTTGATGTTTATGAGGAGGCGTGCACCAAGTGCGCCGAAGAACTCGGAGTAAATGCCGCATCTTCCGCTCAGGAAGCGGTCAAAGGTGCCGATTATATCCTGATGGCAGTAAAGCCTGTCCATTTCGACGATGCGTTAAAGAGCATAAAGGACAGTCTTGAGCCCGGTGCTATTGTTCTTTCCATAGCCGCAGCCGTAACATGCGACAGGATCGGGAAGATCCTCGGTGAAGGCAGAAAGTTCGTAAGGATCATGCCGAACACTCCCGCTCAGGTAGGACTCGGCGTATCTGCTGTCTGCCCCGTGGGACTGAGCAGTGAGGAATCTGATTTTGTAATAAAACTTCTTAACACATGCGGAGAATCGATCCTCTGCGATGAGAATACGCTGGACGCGATAGGATGCGTGTCCGGAACCGGTCCCGCCTATGTCATGCTCTTTATCGAAGCGATGGCAGATGCTGCGGTAAGCCTCGGCATAAAGAGGGCAGACGCTCTTAAGATCGCCGCTGCAACCGTCGCAGGTTCGGGCAAGCTCGCTCTCGAGACGGGAAAGCACCCCGCGGTACTTAAGGATATGGTATGCTCACCCGGAGGAACCACCATTGCCGGAGTAATGGCACTCGAAGAGAACGGCCTCAGGAATGCGGTCATCAAGTCAGTTACGGCCGCTTACGACAAGACCCAGGAGATGAAGGGCAATAAATAAGCCCGCCAATACTCTATGGCAGTCATCAACGAAGTTACAATCTATACAGACGGTGCCTGTTCGGGTAATCCAGGGCCAGGCGGCTGGGCGGCTATCCTCATGGCCGGCGGAGCAAAAAAAGAACTCTCCGGAGGCGAGGATAATACGACCAATAACCGTATGGAGCTTATGGCGGTCATAGAAGGCCTCCGCGCTTTAAAACGTCCGTGTAAGGTCGATGTCTACAGTGACAGTGCCTATGTGGTAAATGCGTTCGCTCAGGACTGGATAGGCAAATGGATAAAGAACGGCTGGAAGAACAGCGCCAAGGCGGAAGTTGCCAACAGCGACCTTTGGAAGGAACTGCTGGTGCTTACTTCAACCCATAAGGTCATTTTCCATAAGGTAAAGGGACATGCAGACAATGAGTTCAATAACCGTTGTGACGAGCTCGCCGTGGCTGAATGGAAGAAGATCAGCAGCAATAAGGGGAAAGATTGATGGGTAAGATCAATTGCAGTGACGATATGTTGTTTGAGAAGACTGTTTCTTCGAAAACTGTTTTCGAAGGCAGGATCTTTGACGTAGAGGTAAAGGATATCACTACTCCCGAGGGCAGAGCTGCCAAGAGGGAGATCGTAAAGCATCCGGGCGGAGCATGCATCCTTCCCGTTGATGATGAAGGCTTCTGCTATCTTGTAAAGCAGTTCAGGAGCCCCTTTGAGAAGGTAATGCTCGAAGCGCCTGCCGGCAAACTCGAGAAAGGTGAAGAGCCTCTTGCCTGCGTTACCAGAGAGATTACTGAGGAAACAGGATTTGTCGCAGGAAATATCGAGAGCGTCGGCGCCATGGCTGCCACTCCCGGATACTGCTCCGAGATCATCAGTCTCTTTATCGGGACAGGTCTGGTCTATCAGGGAGGAGATCCCGACCAGAACGAATATATAGCTACAGTGAAGTTACCGCTGAAAGAAGCTCTCGAGATGGCCGAAAACGGCTCTATAAAGGACGCCAAGACGCTGGTCCTTTTGTATAAGGCTGCCAGGAGGTTCGGAATTTGAGCAGAGACACGTCACGCAAAGAAGCTGCCGGGATCGTTCTGTTCTTCGCAGCAATCGCTATAATCCTGATCTTTTATCTTCCGGTATCCCTTACGGGTATAATCGGTTCAGCCGTTAAGTCGTTTTTCCTCGGACTTATCGGTGTTGCTGCCTATGCGATCCCAGTTTATATACTCTATGTTGCGCTTGATGTTTTTTTCGAGAAAAGACAGGGTGTATCCGGAATCAGAGTCAGGAGCATAATACTGCTTCTTGTTTCCGTATCGGCGCTCCTTGCGCTCATCTCGATGGACATGATCTATTTCGAGGGACTGTGCCAGAACGCCGAAGGCAAGACATCGGCGCTTAAGGCTCTTTCGCTCTTGTGGGAATCGGGAACAGACATAAACCTTATCGGCAACCCTGCAAGTTCTTCTTACGTGCTCACCGGTGGCATCATCGGCGGCGGTATAGCTGTAGCGCTTTATGAGGTTACAGGCAAAGTGATCGGAGTAATGACAATAATTGTCTTCCTGCTCACTCAGATCCTGCTCGTGTTCAGGGTATCCATAAAAGCAACCGCAAAGAAGACGGCCCAAGCCATCAGCACCGCATCAGGCAAGGTATACGATTCCGTCGTCTCACACAAAGGACATAAGCAGGGAGATCAGAATTACAGGATCTATTCAGGCAACGGATACGGTGATCCTGAGCCTCAGAGAAGAAATGCTTCAGGAAGGACTGCTGTCGTAACTTACGGCAACAACGGCATGATCTCGGATAATAACCGCGCAAACAGCGGTTCGCGCTTTGTTCAGAACGGCGGAAATCACGAGAAACAGGGACCTTTCATGACAAATCTTCCGATTGACGGCAGTTCGGGATTTACAGATGTCGATAAGCTTACCGGAGGACAGGTGCATGCTGTTGACCAGGAGCCCGGAAAGATCGCTTATAACGAGAAGGAATACAATGTATCGGAGGGCCGCGATCCTTCTGCTGATTTCGGATATACTACAGACCCTCTGAGCGTTCCCGGCAAGGCAAAGAAGGCAAAGGCCAAGAAGCCGCTTTCTTTCCTCGATCCCAAGAGCAACGATTTCTATGATCTGACTCCGTCCGAAAACAAGGGCGGTCAGGAAACATCAGCATCTGATGAGGAAACAGATATCTACAGCGGTTCTGAAGACCCTTATGAGATAAGGGAGGAAGCTGAAGGTTCCGGCTATGACTATTCAGAACCCGAACGTTCGGTAAGAGAGCCGTGGATCAGCCAGTTTGTGAATAACCAGCCGGCTGAAGCACCGGGACAGTCTGTTCCTGTACCGGTTCCTCCGGCCGCACCCGTTCCGGCAAAAGACCCCGGAGAGATAACCATTAATGCGGGCAATGAAGACAGAGAGGGTTTCAGCAGGACCGAAGGCAGGGTGTTTAAGGATGCCAGGAAGGATAATGCCGTAAAGAACGTTCCTGACATTGAGTATGCTGAAGAGACTAAGAGGCATGAAGCAGCGCTTCAGATGCAGAAGAGAAAACTCAGAAATTACAGACCCGCACCTGTCAATCTTTTGGCACCTGATGAGAAGCAGCAGGCCGACAAAGATCTCGACAGAAAACTCAAAGAGAAGGCAAGAAAACTCGAAGAAGCCCTTAAGAGCTTTGGCATTACTGCAAATGTCATAAATATAACGCATGGTCCGTCGATCACGAGATTTGAGCTGACGCTCGAGACAGGTACGAAGGTATCGAGAGTCACGGGACTGCAGGATGACATCATGCTCGCAATGGCAGCGATCTCCATAAGGATCGAGGCGCCTATCCCCGGAAAGAGTGCGATCGGTATTGAGATCCCTAATGATGTACCGACTGCCGTTCACCTGAGAGGCCTGGTCGAAACAAAGGAATTCAAGGCATCAACGCCGCTTACCGTAGCTCTCGGAAGAGATATCCCGGGAAGACCGATCTATTGCGACCTTGCAAAGATGCCACACCTCATGATCGCCGGCTCCACGGGTTCGGGTAAATCGGTATGTATCAACTCCATACTTACAAGTATCCTTGTTCATTCTTCGCCGGAAGAAGTGCGCATGATCCTGGTCGACCCCAAGGTCGTTGAGCTTTCTGTTTATAACGGCGCACCGCATCTTATCATGCCGGTCATCACCGATCCGAAGAAGGCTGCAGGCGCGCTTAATTGGGCAGTTGCTGAAATGCAGAGAAGATACAAGCTCTTTGAAGAAGGCCAGGTAAGAGACATAAAAGGCTTTAATGCAAAGTATCAGGACGTTCCCGAAGCAGAGCATCTGCCGCTTATCCTTATAGTTATCGACGAGCTTGCGGAGCTCATGATGGTCGCTGCCAAGGAAGTCGAGACATATATCTCCAGACTTGCGGCGCTCGCAAGAGCAGCGGGAATCCACCTGCTGATCGCAACGCAGAGACCTTCCGTTGATGTCATTACAGGTGTCATCAAAGCCAACATCGGTTCCAGAATAGCATTCGCCGTTACGTCAGGCGTGGATTCCAGAACAATACTCGATCAGTACGGAGCCGAGAAACTCCTCGGTAAGGGCGACATGCTCTATGCTCCGATGAGCGCTCCCCAGCCTGTAAGAGGCCAGGGTGCATTCCTGTCTGACGCTGAGGTCGAATCCGTTGTCAACTTCCTCAAGAAAACTTACGGGTCAATGTATGACGAATCGATCATTAAGGATATCGACAGAGTAACTTCTGGCGAAGACCAGGGTTCCGGTTCTTCTTCGGGCGGCTCTTCAGGCGGATCTTCTGACGGCGACGATCTTTTCGATCAGGCTGTACAGACGGTAATCGAGAACGGAAGCGCGAGCGTATCCGTACTCCAGAGAAGACTCGGCATCGGTTATCCTAGAGCCGCAAGACTCATAGATGAACTTGAGAAGGCGAAGGTCATCGGACCTTTTGAGGGAAGCAAGCCCAGAAAGATCCTTATCACCGAGACCGAATGGCTCGAGAGGAAAGCGAGGAAGGGCAATGACTGAGAGCGAAGGACTTAGTCTCAAAGCTGAAGAGCTTGTAGAGTTTGCTTCGGATAAGAAGATCACTTTCGGGTTTGCAGAAAGTCTTACCGGCGGCATGATCTCTTCTTCAGTAGTCAATGTTCCCGGAGCATCCGCTGTCTTTAAAGGTTCGGTAGTCTCATATACGAATGAAATCAAGGAACGTGTCCTCGGCGTACCCGCCGGGATAATAGATGCCAATACCGAGGTGTCGGAAGAATGCGCAGTGGCCATGGCCGAAGGCGCGAAGGACATATTAGGAGTTGATCTGGCGGTTTCCGTCACCGGAATAGCAGGCCCAACCGGAGCGCTTCCCGGTAAGCCCGTGGGTACGGTCTTTGTGGGATACAGTTATTCGGGTCCGAATGTAGATGGCTGCATTTCAGGTTCCTACAGGATGGACCTCGGGGGCGGAAGGGAACTCATCCGTACTACGACCGCCCTTGCGGCTTTGAATACCGCTATTACGCTTATCATGGAAGGTAGAGAATAAGTGGCTGAGAATAAGGGAGCAGAAAATAAATCAGTTGCATCACCCAAAAAGAAGAGGGGGATGAGTTTCGGATTAGCCGCTTTTGTAGTCGGTCTTGGCAGTGTCATCGTAAAACTTTCAGGTCTTATCCGCGACGTCATAGTCGCCAAGAAGTTCTGTGACGATGCAGGTGTCTACCGCGCCGCATATTCACTCGCATTCACAATACCCGATCTGTTCTTCAATCTCCTGATCGGCGGAGCGATCTTTTCCACCGTTGCGCCTTATCTGAGTGCACAGCTTGCGGTTGGAAAGGAGAAAGAGGGCGTCCGTACGATAAGCATCTTCGTTTCCGTGGTAAGTGTCGTAATGCTTGTAGTATGTACTCTCGGAACCATATTCTCGGAGCCGATCTATAACCTTTATGCGATAGGAAAAGATGACATAAAACCTGAGGTCCTGACGCTTGCCGCTCAGGCATCAAAGTTCTTATTTCCGCAGATCTTTTTCATTATGCTGGCGGCCTTGTGCAACGGTATCCTGATATCGTACCGGCGTTTTACCATCACGTCATTCGGACCGCTTCTTTATAACATCCTCGTCATCGTCGCCGTAATTATCTTCGGCGGCAATTCGCAGAAGAATCTCGTGTTGACGACAGCCGGCATCCTTGTTGCTACCGCGATCTATTTCGTTTGCCAGTATTCGTTCGGTTTCAGGCAGATGAGACAGTTCAAGTTCATATTCAAACCAATGGACAGGGAATTCTTGATGCTGTTCAGGCGCGCAATACCGATCCTGATCTCGGCATCGATAATTCAGATAAATACTGTTGTTCTGTACCGTTTTGCGCTTCAGTTCGGAGAAGTCCATGTATGGGGTTACAGAAACGCATCGACTATCTGGCAGATACCTTATACCGTTTTCGTAGTGGCTATTACTACCGTAATGACACCTGAACTTGCGGGTGCTTACAAGTCGAAGCTTTATTCAAAGGCATCTGATCTCGTATCGCGTTCGATGAAGAGCGCACTGTTCATGACCATTCCCTCGGCAGCCATCATCGCCGTGCTGAGTGTCGATGTTGTCAAAGCCATATATCAGTGGCCGTCATCCAATTACACTGAACTCAATGCACAGTCAGCTTCGACGTTCCTCCTGGGTTTCTGTTTTGCGATCGTGACTGCTACCGTGGTGCATGTTTTCAATCAGGCTTTCTATGCGATCGGTCAGACGAGGATACCTTTGATATCCGGTCTTATCTCGCTGGTTATGACGCCTCTGTCTTGCCATGCGCTGGTATCTATGGGTGCCGGTCCGATCTCGCTGTCCCTGGCATATTCTTTTTCCAATGTCTGCCAGATGATAATGCTCGGCATCACTTATTGCAGACGTAAGGAACTTGCTCCGCACGGGATAGTAAGATTTCTTCTGAAGGCTGCACTCTGCGCTGCTGTCATGAGTGCTGTCGTATTTATTGTAAATATCTGGCTTCCCGCAAACGGCGGAAAGATCATGCAGCTCATGATCGATGCCGTCAAGGGAGTTGTTGCGATAGTCGTTTACTTCGCCATGGCTGTTATACTGCGCATGGAAGAAGCTACCGAATGGATCAATAAGTTTAAGGCCAAGATCTTCAAAAAGAGTGCAGTCAGAAAGGCGTGACACCGCCCGGATTTGCATTTCGCGAAACCTCATTTGCAACAAGTGAAGGCTCTTATTGTCTGCTGCATTTGCTTAAGTTACGATGCGCTTAAGTAAACCGAAAGGAATGCATGTGACGATGATCAGAAATATTATTCTTGCAGCCGTGATGCTTTTCGTTGATCTTACTTCCGCGGCTGGAACCCGAAGCGGCATCGACGGTCTCATATCTGATTTCAAGGCGGAAACAAAATGCAGAGATGTGAGCGTTGTTGTTTTCGATCACGGTGAGACGACTTACTATGGCGATAGTGAGGCTTTGTACCAGATCGGTTCCATGACGAAGGCTTTCACCGGCCTTGCTGTGCAGAAACTGATAGATGAAGGCCTCATAAGCGGGCAGGATAAGATATCTGACCTGATACCGGGTTTTAAGGCATATTACATGTCTTCAGAAGCGGACATAACTGTAGATGATCTCATGACACAGCGCAGCGGTTATACGAACAGCGAGACTGACTATCCTTCGGCGGATGAGAACATGACTCTTGCAGAATGGGCGGAAAGCATCTCGGGAAGGGAACTTGCGAGCATGCCCGGTACGGAATACGCGTATTCAAATGTTAACTACGATCTGCTCGGACTGATAATAGAGAACGTTACCGGTACTTCATACCGTGACGCGATGACAGAACTGGTGTTGGAGCCGTTTGGACTGGATTCGACTTATGCAGGAATTCCTGAAAGCAGGGAAAGTATAGTTACCGGCACGAGACTCGGCTTCAGGACCGTCTTCGATTATGAGATACCTGTAAGGGAGGGAAGCATACCAGCAGGTTATTTCTATTCGGATACATCCGATATCGGCAGATGGATGGAGGCGTG
This sequence comes from uncultured Clostridia bacterium, assembly GCA_947167045.1. Lineage (GTDB taxonomy): Bacteria > Bacillota > Clostridia > Saccharofermentanales > Saccharofermentanaceae > Saccharofermentans. Next base: position 17,994 of record CAMVGO010000026.1, on the reverse strand, counting down.
GATCGGCGGCACCGATCCTGATATGGAGCAGGTGTTTTCCAGGCTGGAGAACGAAGGGGATTACTATGCCGGCTGGGAAATGTTTGAAGGCGGCGTTACCGGCCACTCCGGAGGCACGCCGAATTATTCATCAAGGATCGTATTCTCAAGAAGCAGTCAGACCGGTGTGTGCGTGCTTACCAATCTCAATGTGGCGGCAACCACGGACAGCCTCTGCGACAGCATCTTTTCAATGGCCTCGGGTCAGGGAAAGAGCGGTTCGATTTGTGATGTCTGGACAGTATTTGATATTATATTTACTGTGGTATCGGTATTGGGAGCCGCAGGACTTATCTTTGCCTTCATGACGAGGAAGAAGGTTCTCCTCATCGTGACAGGATCTGTACTTGTGCTGATAACGGCACTGATATTTATACTTTTCCCCGTGATCTTCGGAGCAGGGATAAAGGCTATAGCGCTTACATGGGCTCCATGGAGTTTCCTTGCGGGGATCTGTCTCCTTATTGCCGATGTGCTGTGCATTGGAATGAAGATTGTTTTGGTAAGGATTAATGAGGGTAGAGCATAGACAGGTTAAGGATCAGCCGCTTACGGTTATCGTTGAATATCCTGAGTACGACAGGTCTGTTGAAAGGCTTATCTCCAGGATAAAGAACATCGGCATAGGCTTTACCGGCAAGGCTGACGGGAAGACCGTGAGCATTGATATCTCGGAGATATACTACATAGAGAATGTCGAGAGAAAGACATTCATCTATTCCCGTAAAGATGTTTACAGATACGACGGAAGCATGTCGGACATTGATTCCGCGATCGCGGATACCGATCTGGTCAGGATATCAAGAACAAGTTTCATGAATGTCTCGCACTTAAAGGAGATCATGCAGATAAAGAACAGCCATCTGGAGGCTGTGCTCGATAACGGTGAGAAACTCATCGTGTCCAGAAAATACCTCAAGGACATAAAGAAGATCTTCAGGAGAAAGCTGTTATGAGAAAGATATTGAGAGATACATGTATCTTCGCAGCGCTCATGATACTGACGGTCTTTGCTTTTTCAATCACGGGCGTCGGTTTTACGGAAGAGATTAAGCTCGTATTCCTGCTTTTCGGACTGGCGCTTATCCTCTCTGTCGTAAACTATGTTTTCGATGAGATAACGGCATTACCGATCCTTACTGGATATATCATCAAATACTTTGTGATCACCGGGATAGTCATCGCTTTCGGATTTATAGCAGGGTGGTTCTATCCTTCGAACTTCTGGATGGCGTTCATATATGTCGGAGCGATAAGCGTTGTCGTTTATGCCCTCGACTCGGTCAGGACCGAGAACGACATCGAGGAGATAAACGATATGGTAAAGCGCAGCAATAACGAGAAGATAGAGTCAAGACCGCTTAAGGCGCGGAAGGGCTGGAAAGTATTGGCAGTCCTCATCCTTGTGATGACTGTATTGTGCGGAGCTTGCGTTGCGGGTCTTGTATGTGTCTCGAAAAGCGTATCCGATACGCATGCCCGTCAGAAAAGCGAAGCGGAGAGTGCGGGCTACGGTAAGGTCTATACCGGATGCAGGAAAGAGGATAATGTGCTGATAGACGGTAAACTTTACGAATGCTACAGTACCGTGGAATGGCTCTTCGCGGGTGATATCGGCAGCAGGGACGTGAATCTCCTTTTTGAGTACGGGTCATCTTATATAGACGGAACTGAAGGCGAAGAGGAAAAACTCCGAATATATTGCAGGGACAAAGAGGGCTCTTACGGAGATGAGAGGTTCATCGAGCCTTATTCCATATATAATCCCGGAATGCAGAAATATGCGGATTACTGCTTTGACGGTTTTGAGATAACGGGTGCCGCGGTTTTGATCCTTACAGTCGTACTCATAGTGTATATTGCCGTTTATATTATCCGCAAAAAGACTTCGTCCGCGGTGTGATATCCGTTCATTCAGGGATATTAAAAAGTTAATAATCTGTTTTCGAGCGTTCGGAAAATGATGTGTTATACTTATCATATAAAATTGACGCATTATCATGCCGATATAAGGAGGAATTCAAATGCTGAATATCAAGAAGACGGTTAATGGGAACAAGGCTGTTTTTGCTTTGGAGGGAAGACTCGATACCAATACATCAGTCGAGCTCGATGAAGCTCTCAAGCCCGTTGTGGACGGTGTTGATGAATTGCTGTTTGATCTCGGAAGTCTCGATTACATTTCATCTGCAGGACTCCGTGTTCTTCTTGCCACTCATAAGATCTTCTCAAAGAAGAACGGTATGAAAGTTACCAATGTAAATGAAATGATAATGGAGATCTTTGAAGTAACAGGCTTTTCTGATATTTTGACGATCGAGTAATCTTTTGCAGAGGCCAGAAGGCTTATGATCATAGATCTTGAATCCAAGAATTTCAGGGTTAGAGCCGGATTGGGTTCTTTGATCTTCTTGCTGGGTGTAGCATTAGCTGTCGGCGGCATGTTGTTCTTCCATATAGAGCAACTGCCGCCGGTTTATATTGTGAACGTAACTATGGATCTCTGTGCCATGGTACTGGCATACATCCTTTATATCTGCTGCATACTGGATAAACAATGGAACGGTGACAACCTTAATTATTTCCTTTTGCTGCTGGTAACGGACTTTGTCGGACTCAATGCCGACATGCTCTGCTGGCTCGTCGACGGAAAGCCGGAATACAGGATCCTGTGTGTTGGCGCGAATACCGTGTTTTACTGTGTCTCGCCAATCCTCGCGTATATATTCTGGCGATATGTCATCACATTCCTCAACGTGGAGAAGCAGAGAAGCCGTAAGTACGATGTCATATTCAGGACAGGCCTTTTCATGGCTATTGGCTTAAGGCTGCTCAATATATTCTTCGGTTACTATTTCACAGTTGATGAGAACGGCGTATATCACAGAGGCGATTTCTTCACTGTAGCTTACATCTATTCATTCGCCGTAATGATACTCACGCTTATACTTGTCGTATTTGCGCGCAGGAGATTCAAGCCGTATCAGATAGTAGCATTATTCGTTTACTCATTCGTGCCTGTCGCAGTCGGCATAATATCAATATTCTTCTACGGCATATCACTTTTATGTCCCGTGTTCATGACGACGTTCCTATTGATGTACTGCATACTTAATGTAGTTCAGGGTAAAGAGAAATCGGTAGCCGAGAATGAACTGCACATGGCGGCAGTTATTCAGGAGAACATGCTTCCGCGTATCTTCCCTCCGTATCCGGACAGGACGGAATTTGATATCTTTGCATCCATGTCTCCGGCAAAGGAGGTCGGAGGCGATTTTTACGATTTCTTCCTTATCGACGACGATCATCTGGCATTGGTCATAGCCGACGTATCAGGAAAGGGAATACCTGCATCTTTGTATATGATGGTATCAAAGTCGCTCATCAAGAGTCAGACGCTCGCCACAGGCAAAGAGGGCAGCACATCAAGGATATTGGGCAATGTAAATTTGCAGTTGTGCGAGAGCAACGATCTGAATATGTTCGTTACCGTATGGCTTGGCATCCTGACGGTATCCACAGGTGAACTTACATATTCCAATGCCGGACATGAATACCCGGTATTCAAGAAAGGCAAGGAACCTTTCAAGGTCGAAAAGACCAAACATTCACCTCCTTTGGGCTGCATGGACGGTATTCGTTTTAAAGAGGAAAAGACCAGGCTTGAACCCGGCGATATCATCTTCCTTTATACGGACGGTGTTGCCGAGGCGACAAACCGCGATCAGGAACTTTTCGGTCTGGACAGGCTCCTGGCTTCGCTCAACGACGAGACCCGCGGAGAGAGATCTGCGATGGGTATAGATTTTGACGTTAAGTACAGTGTTGATATGTTCGTTAACGGCGCACCGCAGTTTGACGATATCACGATGCTGACATTCAAATACTCAGGAAAAAGTAAGGCGGATAATGTTATGGGATACGATGAGATTACGGTAAGAGCGGAAGTTGATAATCTTGATAAGATCCAGGGCTTCATCGAAGAGAGACTCGATGCGGCGGAGAGTTCTCCGAAAGCCGCAATGCAGATAAGCGTATCTGTCGAGGAGATATATGTGAATATCTGTCACTACGCATACAAGGATAAAGGCGGGGAAGGCGAAGCAACCGTAAGGATGAGGATCGTCGACGGAGTTGCCGAGATCGTTTTCGAGGACTCGGGAGTCCGGTATGATCCGCTGGCCAGAGAAGAACCTGACGTGACGCTGCCGGCCGAAGAAAGAGAGATAGGCGGTCTTGGAATCTTTCTGACAAGAAAGTCCATGGATGACGTTTCTTACGAGTATATGGACGGTAAGAATATCCTGACTCTCAAGAAAAAGATCTGAAATCTCCGGGAGGACTGTTATGACTAATCTTAAGTTCAAATATGTCAGGATACAGGGCAAGGAACTTGCACGCAATACAATGACCGGAAAGGGTATCTTCAGCATGTGCTGGGATCTTATAAGAAACGACACCATGGAAGAGGAGGATGCCCAGCTGTTTCAGGAGATCGATGCCTGGTTTGCGGAGAATCTTCCGTGGCCCCCTCAGTGCATGAGGCAGGAAGCGGTGGTCTGCTGGTTTAAGACGGAGAATTCAGAAGACATGATGAAGATGATCCGTCCCGCGCTCTGGCTCCTTGAAAGGTATAACCATCCGTACTATCTGGTATATACGAATTCACCCGGAGAGATCGTCTACGAGGATAAATATCAGATCGTGGCAAAAGCAGACGTCAGGATAGATGACGTCCCGAAATCCTGGGCTGAAGAATCAGGTGCCCCGAAATTATCAGAATGATTTAATGATAATGATCTCCACGCTCTTGTTGACGATGCTTACCTGAACGTCGTCGGCGAGATTTGCGACTATGGATTTCTCCAGTTCATCCTTGGCTTCCTGGGCCTGAGGTTCTGTGTCATAAGCTTTGTCAATGGAAGCGATGTAGCTTGTCATCGACCAGGAATACGTGCCTGCATATCTGCCCATCTGGCTGCCAAGAGCCATAAGTCCCAGAGCCTGGTCTGCCATGGCTTTTGTCTCGGGATCATCGGGAAGCGTGGCAGATGCGATCATCTCGCGGATCTTTCCCATAAAGCCTTTAGCGGCAGCGTTCTTTCCAGAAGATGAAACTGCGAGGAGTTCGCTTCTGGTCTTTAAGTCCATTTCTATATCTGTCTTAAGATGGATCTCTACTTTATTATCTTCAGTCTCGAGCCAGAAATCGCCCTTCAGGTCTTCAGTGAAGGCTCGCATGAATTCGATTATCTCCTCTGACAGTAAACGAAGACGAAGTCCCGCTTTGTGGTCGAGGCCCATGTAAGATCCTGTTCTCTCGCTGATCTCCAAAGCCTTGTCCATTCCTGTTCCTGATGCATAGATGCTGATGATATCCGTCTTCATATTATTGCCTCCCGGTATTCTTATAGTAGAGATTATAACACTTAGATCCTGATAAAGATTAAACGGAGCATTTAGTTAACCTTTTGTTTAAGAATCGGAGACATTAGTGATAAGATGTCCTTAAAATCAGTTCGACTGTGAGACTTGTTGATGTGTAAGAAACTCTATCTGAAGATCTTCTGCCTGATCCTGACTGCCGCAACAGTCTTGTGCCTTTATGACGGCGGAATGAAGGGAACCGTTGAAGCGGCGTCCTCCGAAGAGGCGGAAGTTACGGAAGAAGAGGAGATCGATGAGAAATACTATCAGTTTGTGGGACGTCTTTATGCGATCGTTACCCGTCAGATGCATGCGGATGCGGAAGAGAAGACGGAGCTTGCAAGAAGTCTTGACGGCGGCATCTCTGCAGCTTATGACGTGATGTATCATTTCTATTTTTCAAAGGAATACAAGGACCTGAAGCAGAGTGACGAGGAATTTGTCGAAGATCTGTACAGAGGCTGTTACGGCAGGGAGTCGGACGAGTCAGGCAAGGCATATTACGTATCAAAGCTCGAATCAGGCTACAGCAGATATCTCGTTTTCAGGGAATTTCTCTCTTCTAATGAATTCGTCCAGCTTTGCCGCTCCTATAATATCTGGATCAAAAAGATCCTACTGAAGAATTATGTCGGTCACCTTAACGGCATGACCTGCATCTGCGACGACTATTATGATCTTGATGAGGACGGCAATCTCGGCTGGTGCTATAAGAATGCCGCGAAGCACGTCCGCTGCATTAACGAACAGCTTTTCATGAGCCCTACCGATTACTATATAATCGCCGATATCGATAACTGCTATATAGAGATCTTTAAGGGAAGCGTCGGAAACTGGTCCTTGTACAAGATATATCCGATGTCCTGCGGCAAGTCAGGTCATGAGACACCCCGTGGAAACTACAGGGTAACGGGTCATAAGTCGTATTTCTATTCCCACGGTTCACTCTGTTACTATGCGACCCAGTGGAACGGTCCGTACTACCTCCACAGCGTTACATATAATTACAACGGAACACTCCAGAACGGTACGCTCGGCAAACATATCTCAGCCGGCTGTATAAGGCTTGAATACAGCGTTTCGAAATGGGTCTACGAGAATATCCCGGTAAGTACGCCGGTGAAGACGGTGTGAGTTTTTTCCATGAAGATAGTAGTCATTAATAAGTTACTGAAGGATACGCACAGGGAGCAGATCAGAAAGACTGCTGCCGGGATCGGCGGAGAAGTTGTTTTCGTTGATAAAGAAGAGGATATTCCGTCGGATTTCAAAGAATGCGAGGTCATTTACGGATTCGGTATGGAGACCGCGCGTACGAGCAAGGCTCTCAAGTGGCTGGCCGTTCCTTCCGCCGGGGTGGATTATCTTATGAAGCCCGGCGTTTTCGCGAATGAAGACTGCATTATTACCAATTCGTCAGGTTCGTACGGGGTAACCATCGCAGAACACATCATCGCAGTTTCACTTCTTATGATGCGTAGGCTGGATGTGACATACCGTGATTCGCTTAATGGCAAATGGGGAAGCCCGTTGCCGCAGAAGTCGCTCAAGAACGCGAGGATCCTTGTGCTCGGAACGGGTGATATCGGATGCTGCTTCGCAAGAAGGGCGAGGGCGTTTGAACCGCTTAGTCTTACAGGAGTCTGCAGGAGCGGAGAATGTGATGAGCCCGTTTTCGATAAGGTAATGAAAGTCTCTCAGCTTGACGGACTGCTTCCGGAGACCGATCTGCTCGTAATGAGTCTTCCGGATACTCAGGAAACGAGAGATATCCTGTCCCGTGAACGGATAGGACTTCTTCCCGAAGGTTCATATGTTGTCAATGTCGGCAGGGGTACGGCCATAGATGAGGATGCGCTTGCTGACGCGCTTGACTCAGGAAGGCTTGCTGGCGCAGCTTTGGATGTATTCAGGAACGAACCTCTTCCTGAAGGCAACAGGCTCTGGAAGACGCCGAACCTCATCATCACACCGCATGTTGCGGGGAATCTCACGCTCGACCATACTCTCGATGTGAATGTCGGACTGTTCTGCGCGAACCTCTCGAGATACGGAAAGGGCCTGCCGCTCGAAAACGTGATCGACAGGACAAAGGGATATTAATATCTGATATCATAACTGTTGTTTTGAATTCAGGAGGATAAATATGGGAGTGCAGGAGATCTGGGATCTTTACGACAGAGACGGGAATAAGACTGGAGAAACCTTTGTAAGAGGCTTCGGGAACTTTCAGAATATTCCCGAAGGCAGATATCATCTCGTGGTGGACATACTGGTTATTCATGAAGACGGTTCATATCTATTAACGAAGAGAAGCGAGGAAAAAGATGTCTATCCCGGATTCTGGGAGGCTAGCGCAGGCGGTTCTGCATTAACGGGCGAAGAACCTTTGGATGCTGCAAAAAGAGAACTGTTTGAAGAAACAGGAATATCAGCGGACTCTTTGGAACTTGTTGGCGTTCTGTTCAAGGATACCAGCCATGCGATGTATTATTCCTATCTTGCCAAAGTCATTTGTGACAAGAACAGCGTAGTCCTTCAGGATGGTGAGACCACTGAATACAAGTGGGTGGACAAAGCCGGATTCCTGGAGTATGTGGATGCCGAAGACTCCATGAAGGCGCATAATCAGAGATACGCTGAATATATAGAAACGCTCAGGTAACGGTGCGGAAAAGGTATCTTCCGGTATATATTTCTCTGTCGTATTCTTGCCGGTTTTGTCGGTATTTGTCGGGTTTTGTCGTTTTTGATGCTTCAGGACCCGTTTCTGGAACTTTGTGTTTAAAGCGAAGTTCAATGATTTCAAGGCCTCCGGGCGTTTGTTTGTGAAGATGTGTACGATTAATGGGCCTTGTCTGTATTTGTTCGAATTTGTAAGGTAAATCTTGTTGACAAAAGTGTATCATAAACATAGAATTAACTCATAAATGAGAACAAATGTTCAATCCGAGGAGGTCACAATGGCTAAGAGTAAGAATAACGGAAAGGGCTCGGTTGCCCAGGTTCAGGATAAAGATGAGAGAAGAAAGGCTCTTGACGCTGCCATGGCGCAGATCGAGAAGCAGTTCGGTCAGGGTGCCGTAATGCGCCTTGGCGATAAGTCACAGGTTGAGATTGATACGATCCCCACAGGCGCGCTCACACTTGATATCGCACTCGGTATCGGCGGACTCCCCAGGGGAAGGATCATCGAGATATACGGACCTGAATCTTCAGGTAAGACGACTGTTGCCCTTCACTGTGTTGCAGAGGCACAGAAACAGGGCGGTACATGCGCATTCATCGATGCTGAGCATGCACTTGATCCCGTATATGCCGGCAATATCGGCGTTGACGTCGACAATCTCCTTTTGTCACAGCCCGATACAGGTGAGCAGGCACTCGAGATCTGTGAGACTCTTGTAAGGAGCGGATGCATCGACGTTGTCGTCATCGACTCCGTTGCAGCTCTCGTTCCGAGGGCAGAGATCGAGGGTGAGATGGGTGATTCCCACGTTGGTCTTCAGGCAAGACTCATGAGCCAGGCTTTAAGAAAGCTCGCACCTGTTGTTTCCAAGTCAAATACCATCTGTATCTTTATCAACCAGCTCCGTGAAAAGGTCGGAGTCATGTTCGGCAATCCCGAGACCACACCGGGCGGCCGTGCTCTTAAGTTCTATGCTTCCGTAAGACTTGACGTCAGGAAGGTGGAGACTCTCCGCAACGGTTCGGATGTCGTAGGCAGCCACACAAGAGTTAAGGTAGTTAAGAATAAGGTGGCTCCTCCGTTTAAGGAAGCGGAATTTGACATTATGTACGGCAAGGGTGTTTCATCAGAAGGCTGCATCATCGACCTTGGTGTTGAGAACAACATCATTGATAAGAGCGGATCCTGGTTTGCTTATAACGGTGCAAAGATTGCTCAGGGCAGAGATGCCGCTAAGCAGTATCTTATCGATCATCCCGAAGTCAGGGACGAGATCGAAGAGAAGATCAGGGAATCTTATATGCCTGCAGATGACGACGATTCCGATATCGGTGCATCCGGTGGTGTTGATGCCGCTCCTGAAGATGATGCTGATGACGATGATATCTTAGGTATCGATGTCTGAGGATATTAAGACCAGAGAAGCCGTGACCTGTGCAATCAGGCATATCGGTACAGGCATATATTCTTCCGGCAAGATACGTTCCTATCTTATTCAGAAGGGATATACGGAAGATATTGCGGTCAGTGCAGTCAGGCACCTGATCGATACCGGATATATCGATGATCTGCGTGCTTCGCGCAAAGTGCTCGCGGTCCGTTCAGGGAAAAAGCAGGAGAGCAGGCATTATATCTGCAGACGTCTTTTGGAAGCCGGTATAGATCCTGATTGTGCCGATACCGTTACGGCATCACTTCCGGACGATGCTGATACCTGCAAGGCCCTTTATGAGGCTTCTTTCGGTAAGAACTGCGGTGATGACGTCTCCGACAGGGAAGAGGAATTCTTAAAACTAGCGCAGTTAAGAGGCTACAGCCCGGAGACAGCCAGGTCTGCTTTCAAACGCTATATGGAAGGTTGATCCGGTTCTTCCTTAATTTGTTTACGACTTGTTTACTAAAGGCAACAGATACAGCGTTATCTGTTGCCTTATCTACATTATCGTTACGAATTGTTTATTGCTGATATGTATGGTGATGGTTAAAATAGGGTCAAGAAGTAAAACAATTTTAAGGGAGGACAAAGCTATGAAAGATGATAATAATGAGCTTAATATTGAACAGCTTGACGGCGTGGCAGGCGGTACGAGCCCCGTATTGCCGAAGATCGTATACCGCAGCAAGCCGCTTCCGAAGGGCTCTCACATGGAAAAAGTCCTCGGCACTATGCGCGACTCGATCGAAGAGACCGGTAAAGGTCCTTTTACGGAATGCCCTAATTGTCATTCTCAGGCAGTAAGGTACAATGAGGTCGAAAAGATATGTACATGCCAGGATTGCGGATATCTTGAGACATTTGAGAATGACTGACAGATATTTGGTTATTCAGAATAGGAGTGCAGCTTAAATGGAAGAGAAGAAACCCGACCGCAGATCACGTAAGACACAGACCGCTATATGCAATGTTTTGATGGAGCTTCTTACGCAGAAGGAACTGCGAAAAGTTACGGTACAGGAGATCACGGATAAGGCGGATATCAACCGTGCTACATTCTACAAGCATTATCTGGATGTTTATGATCTTTATGACAAGCTTGAGCAGGATATACTTATTGAATGGGGTATGCTCGTCCTTAAGCTTGCAGAGCTCAGGACTGTCGAGTTCTTTAAGAGCCTGGTCGATTATGTTGATAAGAACCGCTTGGTGTTCAAGATGGTTTTCAGTGAGAATTCCCCCGGAATGCTCCGCACCAAATTCGAGAAACTGTTAGAGGGGCTTCTCATGCAGATCGAGGCTGAAAAGACACTTACAGATATCAAGGACATCAAACTGTCCTATCAGACAAGCTACCGTGCCCAGGGATGCATTGCGATCCTTACCAGATGGGTGGATGACGGTTTTGACCAGCCGAAGGATTTCATCGTCAAGGTTCTTGCCGAGCTCGATGCCAATACTGAGAAGATAATGTAACGGCGCAGAACAATTGCGATCGGAGGCATATTATTTGGAAGAGAATAAGAGTGAACAGAAGAGACAGCAGATCTTCCGCGAGAAAACCATAGAACGCATCTCTTCTCCTGATAAACTGACGGAACATTTAAGGGTAACGAATCCTGCGATCTGGATCGTTCTTGCTGCCGTGATCCTTCTGCTTGCCGGGATGCTCGTATGGGCGACCATCGGCACGCTTGAGACCAAGGCGGATGTTAAGATCATCGTCGAGGATAATGTTGCGACGGTTTCGGACGGTTCGGCGGACATTACGGAGGGCATGCCTGTCTATATCCTTTCGGATAAATACATTATCGCGACTACCGTTTCCGATGATTTCGGAAGAGTATACGGATTAATGGAAGTCGCTTTGCCTGACGGTGTCTACGACGGCACTGTTGTTACCGAGCAGGTAAGACCTATAGATTTCCTGATCGAGAGCAGGTAGGACAGATGGCCGCAGTCAAAGTTAAGAGCCCCGTCAAAAAAGGTGTTGCAAAGGTTCCGGTTGTAATGCAGCTGGAAGCTTTGGAATGCGGTGCCGCAGCTCTTGCTATGGTAATGGCTTTTTACGGGAAGTGGGTTCCGCTCGAACAGGTCCGCCTTGATTGCGGTGTGTCACGAGACGGTTCAAAGGCCAAGAATATCTATCTTGCCGCACAGCATTACGGCTTTGATGTCAAGGCTTTCAGGATGAGCCCGGAGGGTCTTAAGGCGGAAGGCACTTTTCCCTGCATAATCCACTGGAACATGAACCACTTTGTGGTTTTAAACGGCTTCAGGGGTAAAAATGTATATATTAACGATCCCGCACGCGGAACGATAAAGATAACCTGGGAAGAATTTGACAGGTCGTTTACGGGTGTTGTTCTTATCCCCACGCCTTCTGCGGAGTTCAAGCCGAGCGGTAAGCGCAAGAGTACTCTGAGCTTTGCCGCAAAGAGACTCGTTGGTGCCGGAGCCGCTATCGTATTCGTAATGCTGACCACCGCGATCTCCTATCTTTTCGGTATCGCGAACTCGGTTACTTCAAGGATATTCATGGACCGTCTGCTTACCGGCATAAACAGGGACTGGCTTTACCCGTTCATAGTATTCATGATAGTCCTTGCTCTGATAGAGCTGACGGTTACATGGGCGCAGACCATTTATTCACTCCGCATCAACGGAAAGATGGCTGTCATAGGAAACACTTCCTATATGTGGAAAGTGCTCCGTCTTCCAATGGAATTCTTCTCGCAGAGACTTGCCGGTGACATACAGTCACGTATGGGCATGAATGCTTCCATCGCAGGCACGCTGGTCGGAACCTTTGCACCTCTGATGCTGAATACAGCGATGATGGTATTCTATCTGCTCCTCATGCTGAAGCAGAGCCCGATGCTTACGCTGATCGGTATATCTACTCTGATAATTAATGTCTTCATGTCCAGGATAATTTCGAACCGCAGGATCAATATTACCCGTGTCCAGATGAGAGATGCGGGAAAACTCGAGGCCACCACTGCAAGCGGGATCGAGATGATCGAGACGATCAAGGCCAGCGGTGCGGAGAGCGGTTTCTTCCAGAAATGGGCAGGTTATCAGGCTTCGGTAAATGCCCAGAACGTCAAGGCCGCAAAGGAGAATCAGTTTATCGGACTTATTCCGGCATTCTTCTCGACCGTGGCGAATTATGCGGTTCTCATAGCGGGAATCTATCTGACTATGGAAGGTAAATTTACGCTCGGTTCAGTATTGATGTTCCAGGGATTTTTGGGTTCTTTCATGTCTCCTGCCATGACGCTGATCGAAGCAGGGCAGACCATCCAGGAGATGCGCACGCAGATGGAGCGTGTCGAGGATGTCATGGAATATCCCGATGATCCTTCCATCAATGTCGAACCGACGATTACAAAGCTCGAAAAACTACGCGGAAACATCGAACTCAAAAATGTCACTTTCGGTTATTCGAGACTGGAAGCACCGCTAATAAAGGATTTTTCCATGAGCCTTAAGACGGGCGAACGTGTTGCGATAGTCGGCGCTTCCGGAAGCGGCAAATCCACGATCTCAAAACTCATTTCGGGACTGTATCAGCCTTGGAGCGGAACGATCCTGTTTGACGGTCATGAAAGAGGTGAGTATCCCCGTGAGGTAATGACGGGATCTCTTGCCATTGTCGATCAGGACATAATCCTTTTCGAGGATACCATCGCGAATAATATCAAGATGTGGGACAGTTCCATCATGGATTTCGAGATGATCCTCGCCGCAAGGGACGCAAGTCTTCATGACGATATCATGAAGATGCCCGGAGCATATCAGCATAAGCTCGTAAGCGGCGGTAAGAACCTCTCGGGTGGTCAGCGCCAGAGAATGGAGATCGCGCGTGTTCTGGCTCAGGATCCGTCTCTCATTATCCTTGATGAGGCAACCAGCGCGCTGGATGCCAAGACGGAATATGATGTCATCAATGCGATCCGTGACCGCGGAATCACATGTATAGTTATTGCGCACCGTCTTTCCACGGTCAGGGACTGCGACGAGATAATCGTTCTAGATCAAGGTGTGATTGCAGAACGCGGCACGCATGATGAACTAATAGCGGGCGGCGGCATCTATGCCGACCTGGTAGCGAACGAATAAGGAGCATTGTTTAGTGGGTCATTTCGAGAATCAGATTCAAGAACGCCGTGAGGCTGAACAGCAGATCCTGGAGGAATCGCTCGTAAAGGTTGCGGGCATTGTAATGGGACGCCGTACCGCCGAGAGGATGCTCGACGAACGTATCATCACCAAAAACGCTATTGACGAGATACTGAAGTATTATCATTGCAAACCGGTTGAGATCCCTGAGAACATACAGGGTACTTCCGAGCAGGTGGGATACTGCCTGCGTCCTTACGGACTTATGAGCAGGGCGGTTGAGCTTGAGGAAGGCTGGTATAAGGATGCCTACGGCCCGATCCTTGCATTTTCCAAAGAGGGAGGCATTCCCGTGGCGCTCCTGCCGGATGCTGTCATCGGATACAGCTTCAAAGATCCTTCCACCGGCAACAGGACCAGGCTGAACCGTAAGACAGCAGCGATGTTTGACATCGATGCGCTTTGCTTTTACAGACCGCTCCCGCAAAAACAGCTGACCATACCTGATCTTCTCATATATATGAAGAACTGCGTGTCCATGAGTGACATCATACTGATAGTCGTTTCAACATTCGTGCTGTCCGCAGTGGGTCTGCTCATGCCGAGGATAACAAGACTCCTTACCGGTCCCGTGCTTTCTTCGGGACGTCAGACTGTCCTTATCGCCATCGCCATATCCATGATCTGCGTGGCGCTGTCTTCTCAGCTCCTGAGCGGTGTGAAGATGCTGATTCAGAACAGGCTTAGTATCAAGACGTCTCTCGGAGTGCAGTCTTCGATGATGATGCGCCTGATGTCACTGCCTGCAAATTTCTTCAGAAAGCACAGCCCAGGTGAGCTCAAGAGCCGTGCCACTTCGGTAAACAGCCTGTGCTCGCTCATGATGAACATGGTCATGAGTACCGGTCTTACGTCGATTACTTCGCTAATCTATATCGGACAGATCTATAATTTTGCTCCCGCGCTCGTTATTCCTTCGCTCGTGATGATTGCCGTTACCGTTGCTTTTTCGATCGTATCCACGCTGATGCAGATCAAGATAAACAGGAAGCTGATGGAATGTTCCGCAAAGGAATCGGGTCTCAGTTACGGCCTCATCACGGGTGTTCAGAAGATCAGACTGTCAGGGTCCGAAAAGCGCGTGTTTGCAAAATGGCTCAATGTTTATTCCGAAGGCGCTGAGCTTTCTTACAACCCGCCGATGTTCATCAAGATCAATTCGGTAATATCCGCAGCGATCAGCCTTTTCTCGAATATCATCATGTATTACATGGCCGTTCAGAGCAATGTCGATGTATCGTCCTACTATGCTTTTACGGCAACATACGGAATGCTGATGGGTGCGTTCATGTCGCTTTCGAGTATTGCCCTGTCTGTTGCACAGATCCAGCCGATACTTGAGATGGCCGAGCCGTTCCTTAAGACTGAGCCCGAGACCAAGCAGGGAAAAGAGATAATCACGCAGATCTCCGGTTCGGTCGAACTCAATCACGTGTCATTCCGCTATGACGAGAACTCGCCTTATGTTCTCGATGACATCTCGCTTAAGATCAAACCCGGCGAATATGTTGCGATCGTAGGAAGCACGGGATGCGGCAAGTCCACACTGGTAAGGATCCTTCTCGGTTTTGAAAAGCCCGAGAAAGGAGCCGTCTTCTACGACGGAAAGGATATGACCGGCCTTGATCTTCCTTCGCTCCGGCGCAAGATCGGCACTGTAATGCAGGATGCCGGTGTCTTCCAGGGAGACATTTATTCAAACATCGTTATCAGCGCTCCCCAGCTTACAATGGATGATGCCTGGAAAGCAGCTGAGAAGGCAGGGATCGCTGATGATATCCGTGCGATGCCGATGGGCATGAACACGATGATCTCTGAAGGACAGGGCGGAATATCGGGCGGTCAGAGACAGCGCATCATGATAGCGCGCGCAATAGCTCCCGAGCCGAAGCTCCTTATCTTCGATGAGGCCACGAGCGCACTGGACAACAAGACGCAGCGTCAGGTATCCGAATCACTTGATGCAATGGGATGCACAAGGATAGTCATAGCGCACAGGCTCAGCACGATAATACACTGCGACAGGATCCTCGTGCTCGATAAGGGACACATCACCGAAGAAGGCACCTATGACGAACTTATAAAGAAAAACGGTTTCTTTGCAGAACTCGTAAAGAGACAGAGAACGGACGGATAAGAATATGGAAAGATCAGAGATAAAGATCACGCTCCTTGCATTGGGATGTTCGAAAAACCTCATCGACTGCGAGAACATGTCGACAGAACTGAGGAACGCAGGATACGATGTCATCAGTGATGTGGAAAACTCTGACATCGTGGTAATAAATACCTGCGGATTCATAGAATCGGCTAAGAAGGAGGCGATCGATGCCATCCTGGTGTGTGCCGATCACAAGGTTCCTGAAGGAAATGTAAAAAAACTGATAGTTACGGGATGTCTCTCTCAGAGATATCCTGAAGACATCCTCAAAGAGCTTCCTGAGGTCGATGCGGTCCTCGGTACTGCACACTACGGCGATATCGTCGGCGTTGTTGACAGGCTTGTATCTGAGATGGATGTTCAGGATGCCGAAAAGATCAATCTTACATCGGGTGTCGGAGGATTTTCGCACCTTGTAAAGGACAGGGATCTTTCCACTGAGGCTTATGCCTGGCTGAAGATCGGGGAGGGATGCAGGCACAGATGCAGTTTCTGTGCAATACCTCTCATCAGAGGCACATTTGTATCGCGTCCGATGGAAGACATAATCGAAGAGGCGAAGATCATTGCTTCTAAGGGAGTAAAGGAAATCGTCCTCGCTGCACAGGATACGACCAATTACGGTATCGAACTCTATGGTGAGAGGTGTCTTTCCAAGCTCTTAAGAAAGCTTTCGGAGATCGACGGCATCGAACTTATCCGCGTTATGTACGGTTATATGGATGGTATTATTCCGGATCTCATCGAGGAGATGGCTAATAATCCAAAGGTCGCTCATTATCTTGACATCCCGGTCCAGCACGGTTCGGACAGGATATTAAAGGCCATGTACAGAAGAGATAATGCTGAACTCATCACATCAAGACTCGAGAAGATCAGGGAGGCTATGCCTGACTGCATAATCAGGACCACCGTGATGGTCGGTTTCCCGGGTGAGACCGAAGAAGATTTTCAGGTAATGAAGGAAAATCTGAAGAAGTGGAAGTTCGACAGGCTCGGATGCTTCATTTTCTCGCCTGAGGAGGGAACTCCCGCATATGATATGCCTGACCAGGTCGACGAGGAGACAAAGCAGAGACGTTACGATGAGATCTATGAGCTTCAGAAGGAGATATCTGCGGAACAGACGAAGAAGCGCCTCGGCACCGTGACAAAGGTGAATATCTGCTCCGTATCCGATGACGGCATATTCTATGTCGGCAGGAGCTACGGCGAATCGCCTGAGGTCGATCCTGTAATATATGTCGCCGCTCAGGAAGATGAACTGAAGATTGGTTCGTTCGTTGAATGCAGGATAGTGGACTGCTCAGACGAATATGACATGACGGCCGTGACTGTCTGATCTGTTAAGTACAGTTTGACGTATTCTTTTTTTCGTATATTATTATTGTTGTTTTATGCGGGATAACCCGTAAAACATATGATAATGATATATAAAAGGAGCAGTCAGGTCATGAATCTACCCAACAAGCTTTCAATCTTGAGGATCGTTCTTGTGCCGGTTACGCTGCTTTTCATGCTTCCCGTGAACATTTTCGGCTGGCAGCCGGAAGGGTGGAACAATTTCATAAATTCCAACGGGATGCTCGTTGCTGCGGGAGTCTTTATCGTTGCGTCGCTCACGGATGCTGCCGACGGAAAGATAGCCCGTAAGTACAATCTCATAACCGATCTCGGGAAATTCCTCGATTCACTGGCCGACAAGATACTCGTAATAAGCATCATGCTCGCGTTCATAAATCTGGGAAGACTCTCGGCATGGGCGGTAATGATCGTCATATTGAGGGAGTTTGCCGTATCGGGTCTCCGCATGATCGCCGCCGCAAAGGGTGAGGTCATCGCTGCGAAGATGGTAGGAAAGATCAAAACGGTAACCCAGATGATCGCCCTCATCTATCTGATGTTCGAGCCCCTGCTCTTAAAGATCTTCGGATTGGGATTTACCGGATATCCTGTCGGTATCAACGCTGTCACGATAATCGGGGATTTACTTTTCGGAATATGTGTTATTATGACTATTGTTTCAGGCGTTGATTATCTTATAAAGGGAAAACAATA
>CAMVGO010000025.1 GCA_947167045.1 uncultured Clostridia bacterium | reverse complement strand
TGCCCTTGAGAGGGAGGTAGTAGTTCATCATGGAGAACATACCCTTCTTCATCTCACCGCCGTACCATGTGTTGATGATAACCTGCTCACGGGATGTGATGTTGAAAGCAGCGCATGTCTCGGAGTTGAGGCCGAGCTCTGCGAAGTTCTCGATCTTAGCCTTGGAAGCGTTGTAGATAACGAAGTCAGGCTCGAAAGAAGCGAGTTCCTCGTCTGTAGGAACGATGAACATGTTCTTTACGAAGTGAGCCTGCCAAGCAACCTCAACGATGAAACGGATAGCCATTCTGGTATCCTTGTTAGCACCGCAGAAAGCGTCAACAACGAAAAGTCTCTTGCCCGAGAGCTCTTTCTGAGCGATGTCCTTTACAACTGCCCATGTAGACTCTGACATAGGGTGGTTGTCGTTCTTGTACTCGTCTGTTGTCCACCAAACGGTGTCCTTGGAGTTCTCATCCATAACGATGTACTTATCTTTAGGGGAACGGCCTGTGAAGATACCTGTCATAACGTTGATCGTATCGAGCTCTGTGAGCTGACCAACCTCATAACCTGTAAGACCTTTCTTTGTCTCTTCTTCAAAGAGAAGCTCATAAGAAGGGTTGTAGACGATCTCAGTCGTGCCTGTAATGCCGTACTTTGTCAAATCAATGTTTGCCATAATCGGTAACCTCTTTCCTTAAAATTTAACAAAGTAATTATACCGCTTAGGGCTGAAAATATATTTAATTATTTTTGGTTTTTGGGTCAGTTTTGAATGAGTTTTGTCTGTTTGCAGCGTTTTTTGGCCTGCGTGAGGGCATAATGATTTTCACTTAGCAAATTGATATATTATTTATTATTATTTTGAAAAAGGAGCCCTGAAAAATGGCAGTTGAGACCGGACGGATCGTAAAAGACGGCATGGAGATGGAATATTTCAGGTTCGGCAAGGGTGAAAAGCCTCTGGCGGTTATCCCCGGACTTTCTGTAAAGAGCATTCTGCTCTATAAAGATGCCGTCGCTGACGCGCTCTCGCTTTTCGGAGAGGGATTTGATGTGTATGTGTTTGACAGGCGGGCCGATCTGCCTGATGACTATACCGTTGCGGACATGGCCAATGACCAGATAAAGGCCTTTGAGGCGCTTGGACTTAAGGATATTTCCGTTTACGGCATTTCGCAGGGCGGAATGATCGCCCTGACATCGGCTGTTATTCGTCCCGATCTTATAAGATGCATGGTCCTGGGCTCCACATGTGCCAGGCTCGATGAGACTTCACGGGCTATAATCCGTGAATGGAATGCCCTGGCAGCAGCAAAAGATGAGGACGGACTTATCGAAGCTTTCGTTAAAGGCGTATATTCGCCGTCTTTTGCTGAGCTTTATGGCGATGCGATCCGCGGTTCCATGAAAGGCATTACTGATACTGAATTTGAAAGGCTCGCCGTTCTTACCGGAAAAATGAACGAATATGATGTCAGCGGACGTCTTGGAGAAGTCAAATGCCCTGTGCTCATAATGTGCGGGGATAAGGATATGGTATTGGGGTCAGAGACACCAATGGAACTTTCCGCTATAACGAACAGCGAAATGTATGTCTTTGAAGGGGAAGGGCATGCAGTTTACGATGAGACGGTCAAGTTCCGCGAAAAGGCAAATGAGTTCTTTTCGGGAATTTAATAATATGAATTGATATTATTTCCGATATAATACACACGAATAAAGATATGGGGTGTTTTTATGGCTGCTAACAAAAAGAGTTCCAAGAAAAAAGGTGCTAAGAAGAAGCTTACCAAGAAGAAAGTCGTTAAGATCGTTCTGATATCGCTTGCAATATTCATCGTGCTCAATCTTTTGGGCGCGGCTATCGGTACATCTACCTCAATTACCCACCCGAAGCGCAACACATACGATCAGGTGGAAGCAGAGATGAAGGAGAACAATGTCTGGGGCGATTTCGGCAGTTATGCGACGGAAGACTATATCGTTCAGGGTTTCGAGGGTTATGAGCTTCATGTCACCCGCGTTTTCTGTCCCTGGACGGTCGGCACAGGAAAATACGTTATCTATTCGCACGGACATACGTCAAACAAGATGTCGGCTTCAAAATACTGTGACGCTTACGCGGAACTCGGATTTACCGTCATTACTTATGATCTGAGGGCACATGGCGAAAATGCAAAGGCCATCTGCACGATGGGCGGTCTTGAGGCCAAGGACCTGAACTGCCTTATCGAAGACACATACACCCGTTACGGAGACGTTGAGATACTTGGACTTCAGGGCGAATCAATGGGCACTTCGACATCGTTGAATGCTTTGAGATACAGTGACAAGATCGATTTCATCGTGGCTGACTGCGGTTTTGAGAGCCTTAAGTACATGGTCCACGACATGTATAACGACATGTATCTTTATCCGTTCGGAACATGCGCCGATATCGGTTTTAAGCTGCTTTATGGAATAGATGATGCCGAAGTCAGCGGCATCGACGCTCTTAAGGGCAAGAACGTACCGATCCTTTTCGTTCACGGTGAAGATGACGACTGGATCGATGTAGATAACAGCCTCGACATGTATAACGAAGCTCAGAAGTATTGCTATACGGAGCTCTGGCTGGTTCCGGGCGCCAAGCATGCCCGCTCGAGACAGGTCGCCGGTCTTGACGCATACCGTGACCATATCTCTTCGTTCCTTGAATCTGCCGGCGTTTTAACGGAAGAGGCGGAAAGCGAATATCCTGAAGGTTTCCTTGAAGATCTTATTGCAGCGATTGACGAGACTGAAGATGTAGCCTAGTTTTATTCGATGATTTCTTGCTGTTGGCTTGCCGTAATCTTTTGAGAAGTGCGTGAAGTATAGCTTTCTTTGCCAAATTGACAAAGAAATACCGCTTTAATATAATAATCAACGCACACGGGGTTGTGGCGGAATGGCAGACGCAGCAGACTCAAAATCTGCCGACCATAAATCGTGTGGGTTCAAGTCCCACCAGCCCCACCAGTTATCTGAAGCACCGCGGTTCTTATAGGATCGCGGTGTTTTTTTGAATTCTTTTGTTTTTGTACCATTGAGTTTCCGCTTGTAATTCAACCCAGGGGCGTCATTTTTGCTATAATCATTTCGAAATACATATTTGCAGGAGTTTTTGATGCAGGTCCTTTTCGAAAAGGTCAACAGCAAAGAGGAAGAACAGGCCGTGATAAAAGCGGTCGAGATCACCGACGAGATCTCCGGCGCCATAGAGCTTTTGGAAGGCGACTCGAAGAGCTTTGCGGTGAGCAAGGATGACAAAGTCTACATCATCAAGGCTTCTGCGGTTTACTACATAGAATCCGTCGACAAGAAGACTTTCGTCTATACCAAACAGGGCTGCTACGACTGCAAATACAGGCTTTATGAGCTCGAGACCCTTCTGGGCGGTTATTTCATGCGTTGCTCCAAATCGATGATAATTAATCTAAAGAAAGTGCGCACGGTCAAGTCGCAGATCAGTGGCCGCATTGACGCGACGCTGCTCAACGACGAAGTCGTGGTTATTTCGAGAGGTTATGTAAAGGAAGTTAAAAGGAGGCTCGGGATATGATGAACAAATTGAAATTATGGCTTGAACAGACCATGATGATATCCTTTGCGATCTTTGTTGGCATCCTGATCGAAGGCGTTGTCTATGCGGTAATGGGCGACGATCTCGCGAACTTCAATCTCACATGGCTTCAGCTCCTTTCGGTTATTCTTACAGGAGCGTTGTGCTCGGTCCCGACGCTGTTTCTTTTTACTGAGGACGACAGAAAGAAATCTCATTTTATGCTGAAGCTTGTCCTTCACTTCATTGGTCTTTATGCTATCGTCAGCATTTTCGGCTTCATATTCAAGTGGTACGTTCACATAGACGGCTTCATCTTCATAACCGTTATATTCTTCCTGGTCTATGCCTTTGTTTGGGCCGTAACGCTCTGGTTCCATAAGCGCGATGATAACAAGATCAATAAGGCGCTGGATGACATAAGGGACGAGGAGTAGGTAGCCGGTAATTGGTTTAGATAATCTGCAAGAAACCAAAATATCGTTTTCGAGAAAAAGTTATCAAAAACGATATCAACTGAAAGGTCAAGATATCGTTTCCCGGGAATAATGATCAAAAACGATATCAGCTGAAAGGTCAAGATATCGTTTTCCGGGAATAATGATCAAAAACGATATCAGCCGGAAGGTCAAGATATCGTTTTCGAGAAAAAGTTATCAAAAACGATATCAGCCGGAAGGTCAAGATATCGTTTTCGAGAAAAAGTTATCAAAAACGATATCAGCCGGAAGGTCAAGATATCGTTTTCCGGGAATAATGATCAAAAACGATATCAGCCGATTTATCCAGAAGTCTCGAAAAGCAACTAAGTGGAATAATTTGCGTTCCGTTGTATCACAAAGTCAAAAAATTACTAAGTGGTACAGCGCGCCCGTTGTATCCTCACGCCCCTAAAAACAAACTTTTCCGCAACTTGGTAAGCCATTTCCGCATCTTGGTAGCAAAACCCTTTTTCGCTGAAATCAAAAGCGTTATTGTTGCCTCATCAGGAGGAAATGACAATGAAAATAATCGAAGTTAAAGAACTGACCAAGAAGTACAAAGAGCATACAGCGGTTGACGGTATCTCATTCGAAGTCGAAGAGGGCGAGATGTTCGCTTTCCTGGGAGAGAACGGTGCCGGCAAATCAACAACGATAAACATGCTGACGACCATCCTTCAGAAGACTGCAGGCACGGCTTTTATTTGCGGCCATGAACTGGGAAGGGAAGACGATGAGATCAGAAAGGCCAACGGCATCGTTTTTCAGAATTCTGTACTTGATAAGAAGCTGACAGTAAAAGAAAACCTTCTTACCAGAGGCTCATACTACGGACTTTCACGAAAAGAAGTTATGAAAAGACTTGAACCCTTTTCTGAGAGCTTTGAGATGAAGGATATCTGGGACAGGAAATACGAGAAACTATCGGGCGGACAGAGAAGAAGAGTGGACATCATGAGGGCGCTCATCAACAACCCGAAGATACTGTTCCTCGACGAACCGACGACGGGCCTCGATCCGAAGTCAAGAAAGCTCGTATGGGATTACATCAATTACCTAAGAAGAGAGTACGGCATGACGATATTCCTTACGACACACTATATGGAAGAGACCAGGGATGCCGACCACGTCGTGATACTCGACAAAGGAAGGATCGTGACAAACGGAACACCAGCCGAACTCAAGACGAGATATGCTCATTCAAGGCTCGTTTGGTATACGGCAAAGAGCGAAAACGCTGAAGCGCTCATCACGAGGATCAGCAGGAATTTCGTATACGATGCGGACCATTACAGCATTGAGACAGACGACAACCTGACCGAATTCATTTTCGAGAACAGGGAAGAGATAAGAGACTACGAATTGATCAAAGGTACGATGGATGACGTATTCCTCAACCTTACAGGAAAGGAGCTCGCATAATGAAGGATTTTATTGGATTTACAAGACGCAACATGCTCATATATTTCAAGGATTTTTTGGCGGTATTATTCTCGCTCCTTACATCTATAATCTTTTTCCTGCTCTACATCCTGTTCCTCAAAGGCACGTTTGTTGACGCACTTACAGGCTCGATGAAAGGTCTCGAAAACATAGTCTCTGCAAATGATATCGACATGTTCGCAAACGGAATACTGCTGTCGGGCATTCTGGGTTCGGCGATAATCACGGTTCCTTACACATGCCTTCAGACGATAGTAAAGGATAAGGAAGCCGGTGTGGACAGCGACATATGCGCTACGCCTATGAAGCGCTGGAAGATAGTGCTCTCGTATTTCACCGCATCTTCAATATGCGCTTTTATCATGACATCCTTAATCCTTACCGCAGGACTTGCCGTTCTCAGTTTTATGGGCGATCCGCATATTAGTGCAGGCTCTGTCTTTGCGGCATACGGAACAGTCCTTCTCGGATGCGTATCATCAACGGCGCTTTTCATGGTGCTGATGCTGATGTTCAAGTCTTCTTCGACGAGTACCGCTTTCTTCGGCATATTAAGTGCCGCAGCAGGATTCATAATAGGCGCTTATATCCCGTTGTCGCAGTTCTCGGACGGCGTTCAGTCCTTCTGCAATCTTTTCCCGGCTTGCCATATCACATCAATGTTCCGTAATGTCCTCTTAAGCGGACTTGCCGAAAAAATCGATTCTACGATCGGCGGGCTCGATAACGGTGCGTTTATCTCGGCTATGAAGGAGACTTTCAGTTTCAACGCAAAGTCGTTCGGTTATTCTTTCGGTAACTCCGCTTCAGTAGTGTATATCTGCATTATTGCGCTGATCTGCGTAGCTGCGATGACTGTCGTCTATAACAAGACATATAAAAGAAGATGATCTGACGGCGGAAGCATAACATATAAGGAATAAAGATAATAATGGTATAATCCCGCTAAAAAGCGGAAGATATACAAGATGGATAACCCATGGAATGACATCAGCCTCTCAGATTATGAGAATCACATGAGCCTGGACTCCGTTCAGCAGCTTCAGGTGCTTAATGAGATCATGAAGATACAGTTTGAGGCCTTCCCGTTCAAATCAGCCATGATATTGGGTGTTGCAGGCGGGAACGGCCTTGAGCATGTCAGTAAGGATGTTTTCGATGTCGTATACGGGGTTGATATCAACGAAGATTACCTGAAGCAGACCGAAGCAAGGTATCCGGAACTCACAGGCTTTCTCAAATGTCTGAAGATAGATCTAATAAATGAGGCGGAAAAACTGCCAAAGGCTGAGCTTGTCATTGCAAACCTGTTGGTCGAATATATCGGCCTTGATGTTTTCTGCGAAGTCATTAAGAGGGTTGAACCAAAAGTTGCATCGTGCGTTATCCAGATAAATACTGATGAAAAGGCCTGGGTATCGGAATCACCGTATCTCCATGCGTTTGACAGGCTCGATGAGGTCCATCACCAGATGGATGAGAAGACTTTCTGCGAATACATGGGCAAGATCGGCTATAAGAAAGCCTCACAACAGAGATTTGACCTTCCAAACGGAAAAGCATTGATAAAGATGGATTTTACCAATGCCGATAACGTTATCTGAGTTCATCCTGACACCTTTTTCTACTGCCTTTATTGCGAAAAATTAGACAATTTGCATATCATTTGTCCGAGAACATTAAAGATTGCAAGTTTCAATAATCTTTTTGAAGTTACCCTGAGCCAATTTGTGTGAAATTGGAAAATTTAAAACCGGCTTTGCGATAAGAACTCAGCGATATAATACGGTGATTCAAAGAACATGGAGGATTTTATGAAAAAGATTTATCTTACTAAAGTTCTCTGTGCCGGCATGACCGCAGCAATGATGCTCGCATCAGTTACGGCCTGCAACAAGACAGAAGAGACAACAACTGAAGCAGAGGAGACAGAGGCAAGCGAGACTACTGCAGCAGCTTCTGAGACCGATGCCACAGAGGCAACAGAAGCCACAGAAGAGAGTTCGGAAGAGACAGCTGACGAGGGGTCAAAGTTTTCTCTGCCCGAAAAGTTCGTATTTGACGACAAGTTCGAACTTGAAGTAATCGGTTACGAGTATTTTGATACAGGCGACAAGTACGATTACGACATTCTTAATGTTTACTATGACTTCACGTCATTCAGTGACATACACAGCTTACTACAAGCTCCGTTCCGACAGCCCGATCGAGATCGTATTCAGGGATTTCATGACTCAGGATGTTTTCGTTGACGTCGTTTATGACGTAGAGATACCTCAGTAATCTATCTTAATAATTTTTTGGCCAACGGGGCTGTTCCGGTTACGGGACAGCCCCATCACTTTTTCGGCAAGTTTCTTTGAAACATAACGTTAACTTTAGTTAACAGATATATAACGAAGCGTTTGATAAATCGTTTTATCCGTTCCTTATAATGAATCCATAAGATGTTTTTGACAGATTTATGGAGGATCTTGATTTGGATAAGCAGATAAATGAACTGATCTCGGTGGCCCGCGGAGAGAAAAAAGCGGACCTTGTCATAAAGAACGGAAAGATATTAAACGTATTTACCAAAGAACTCATGAGCGGCGATATCGCCATATTTGACGGATATATTGCAGGTATCGGTTCTTATGACGGTGAGGAAGTGATCGATGCTGAAGGGAAGATAATCTGTCCCGGGCTTATAGACGCTCACATTCATATTGAGAGCACTATGCTGTCGCCCGAAGAGTTTGCAAAAGCGGTAATCCCGCACGGCACGACGGCGGTCATAACCGATCCGCATGAGATAGCCAATGTGGCCGGTGAAAACGGACTTTCCTACATGATAAGCTGCAGCAAGAACCTTCCTCTGGACGTGTTCTACATGCTGCCTTCATGCGTTCCCGCAACTCCTTTTGACGAAGCCGGAGCAACTTTGGGTGCTGTTGAACTCGACAAGTTCTATAAATGCGAGCGTATCCTGGGTCTTGCCGAACTGATGGATTCATACGGGACCATCAGGAACGATCCCGCGATAATCTCCAAGATCGAGAGCGCTCTGACTCATAAAAGGATCGTTGACGGACACGCTCCCGGACTTACGGGCCGTGACCTAAATGCTTATGTCGCGGCAGGCGTCGCTTCTGACCATGAGTGCTCCACATTTGAAGAAGCGCTCGAAAAGCTGACTCTGGGCCAGTGGATAATGATAAGGGAAGGCACGGCGGCAAGGAATCTTCAGGCTCTGTTGCCTTTATTCGACGACAAATATACTGACAGATGCATGCTCGTAACCGATGACATACATCCCGAGACACTCTGCGATTCAGGTCATATCGACTTCATAATAAAGGAAGCCGTCAAGGCGGGGAAGAGCCCTTACAACGCCGTAAAGATGGCAAGTTATAATGCCGCATCTTATTTCGGCATGAGAAACAGGGGAGCCATCGCACCGGGATATATCGCCGATCTTATCATCGTGTCCGATCTTGCAAAGTTTGAGGTCGAAAAGGTCTTTAAGAGCGGCATCCTTGTAGCCGAGAACAGAGCTCTTACGGTTGAGATACCTCATGTTTCCTGCGATGATGAGAAATACGGCAGAGTATTACACAGTTTTAATCTCAAAGAACTCACGCCCGAAGACTTTTCGCTTAAGGAAAAGGGCGCCAACAAGCGTGTTATAAGGCTCCTCCCGGGCGAACTTCTGACAGAAGAACTCATCGTACCGTCCAATCTCGATAATAAGGAAGCCGAGTTCAAGCATTTCGTAAAAGCACCAGGTGTCGAGACCGATAAGGACATAATCAAGGTCGCTCTCATCGAGAGGCATAAGGATACGGGACACATAGGCATCGGATTCCTTAACGGATACGGCCTGCAGTACGGCGCCATCGCTTCGAGCGTCGCACACGATTCGCATAATCTTATCGTTGCGGGTACAAATGATGCAGACATGGCTCTTGCCGCCAACGTCGTCCGTGATATAGAAGGCGGTATCGCCATCGCGGCGGACGGAAAAGTCCTGTCAGTACTGCCGCTTCCCATAGGCGGTCTTATGACAAACACGAAGATCGATAACGTTAACGCAATGCTTACTAACATGAAGGTACAGGCCAGGAAACTTGGCGTGCACGAAGGCATCGACCCGTTCATGACGCTCTCTTTTGCGGCGCTTCCGGTAATACCGAGACTCAGGATCCTGACAAAAGGCGTCTTTGACGTTGATACTCAGAGCATCGTACCGGTACTGTTCGACTGAACTGTCAGCTATAACTTCCAGTACAGGTGTTAATGATTTCAGTTTGCGGGCAGACTGATGTTAAAATACAGATAATTTTTATTTAGGAGTCTTCAGATGCCCTGGATTATAACGGTTTCAGCCATTGTCTTATTCCTGCTC
Source organism: uncultured Clostridia bacterium (assembly GCA_947167045.1). GTDB lineage: Bacteria > Bacillota > Clostridia > Saccharofermentanales > Saccharofermentanaceae > Saccharofermentans. Next base: position 24,163 of record CAMVGO010000025.1, on the reverse strand, counting down.
GTATCAGTTGTCATATTCTCATGGCGCAATGCGAAGCTGTCTTTAAAGCCCAGGACCATGACGCTCGAAAAAGAGATGGCGTGGAACAAGGAGAGGGGCCTGTGGCTCGATTTTGATTCATATGACAAGACCGAATACGAGATCAGGGGCAAGGACGGCTACATACTTCACGCGATGTTCGTCGAAAATGACGTGACCAGAGGAACAGGTAAGTACGTGATAATCTGCCACGGCCATACTTCATGCCGCTACGGTGCAGTCAAATACGTGAATTCATACATAAAGCTCGGTTTCTCATGCATAATCTACGATGCCAGGACTCACGGACTTAACGAGAAGACCATATACACATTGGGAAACTATGAATCCGAAGACCTCAAATATGTCATCGAAGATACGCGCAGCAGGTACAAAGACCTTAAGATACTTGGACTTCACGGCGAATCGATGGGAAGCTCGACTGTCTGTTCGGTAGTAAGATTCGATCCTAAGATCGATTTCATCGTTGCGGACTGCGGCTTTACGAGATGCTACGATGTCGTTTATGACGGCTACAGACGCCTTCATATGGCTTTCATCGTGCCCTGCATAAATCTCGCGTCAAAACTCATATACCATGTTGACATGAAGGAAACCTGTGCTGTCGAGCACCTTAAAAAGAATAAAAACATACCGGTCCTGTTTATACACGGAACCGCCGATTCGTTGATCCTGCCGTATCACAGCGAAAAACTTAAGGAAGCCGCTTCGATGAACGGGGCATACACTGAGCTGATATATGTTGAGGGCGCAGGTCATGCGATGAGCAGATATACGGCGGGATTCGAGAAATACACGGGTTATATCAGGGATTTTCTGAGTAAGACCGGGTTCATCGCGTAACTCATTTTTTGCCTCAATTAGTTCGACATTTGCTGTTGCTTTTCGGGGACTAAAAATATAGAATTCTTACAGCAAAACTTTAAACGGTCCGGCGAGGCCGTAAGTAGCTGTTAATATTGATTTATTTACGGATTCCTTCTCTAGCCGGACGGTGGCGCACAGCCATATTCTATGAGGAAGGAGTTTTTTTATGGTATTGATTCCCGGTCACGAATTGATGGATGAAGCGGCAATGTCCCGTGCTCTCATCAGGATCTCCCACGAGATCGTCGAGCACAACGACGGACTTGATAATGTCGCTATCATAGGGATCCAAAAGAGGGGAGTGCCCCTCGCGATGAGACTTCGCAAGCTTTTGGAAGAGATTGAGGGCGTAAAGGTTCCAATGGGTATCCTCGACATCACCTTCTACAGAGATGACCTCTCGATGCTCTCGGCTCATCCGGTCGTAAACGGCACAGACATCCCTTTCGATGTAAATGACAAAAAGATAATCCTTGTAGATGATGTTCTCTTTACCGGCAGGACCACAAGAGCCGCGATAGAGAACATTTTCGATATGGGAAGGCCTGCTAACATACAGCTCGCCATCCTTATAGACAGAGGACACAGACAGCTCCCGTTCAGAGCTGACTATGTCGGCAAGAACGTTCCGACCGCGATAACCGAGCACATCGACGTCGAAGTCAAGGAAGTTGACGGTCAGGACAGAGTAATACTGCTTAAAGAGGAGGAATGATAATGGGACTTAAGAGCAAAGATCTCCTCGGAATGAAGCAGCTTACCGCAGAAGAGATCATGGAGATCCTGGACACGGCAAAGACGATGAAGCTCGTCATCGCGTCCGCAAACAAGAAAACATCACACCTTCAGGGAAAGTCGGTCGTTACGCTCTTCTATGAGAACTCAACGAGAACGAGGCTTTCTTTCGAGCTCGCATCGAAATACATGGGCTCGGCATCCGCGAACATCTCGACTTCGGGAAGCTCGGTAAACAAGGGCGAATCGCTCCTTGATACCGCACGCACGATAGACATGATGGGTACGGACATAATAATCATGAGACACAACCAGTCCGGAGCTCCTCATTTCATAGCTCCTTACCTCAAGGCTTCTGTAGTAAATGCAGGCGACGGTATGAACGAGCATCCGACACAGGCACTACTGGACATGCTCACGATGTATGAGAGATTCGACACGTTCGAAGGCAAGAACATCGCGATCTGCGGCGACATCTATCATTCGAGAGTAGTTAGATCCAACGCTATCGGCTTATCAAAGCTCGGCGCGAAGGTCAGCGTGTACGGTCCTAAGACCATGATGCCGATAGGTATCGAGAACATGGGCGTCAGGATCGCCGACAGCGTTGCAGACTGCATCAAGGATGCGGATGCCGTAATGGGACTCCGTGTCCAGCTTGAGAGGCAGCAGAAATCGCTCTTCCCCTCGATCGCGGAATATGCGAGATTCTACGCTATCACACCCGAGATGCTCGCACTTGCAAAGCCCGATGCATTCCTGATGCACCCGGGTCCGTGCAACCACGGAGTCGAGCTTCCGACGGCAGTCTACGACTGCGACCAGTCGGTGATAAATGAACAGGTAACTAACGGCGTCGCAGTCAGAATGGCAGTTCTGTACCTGCTCATGGCAAGGAGGAACCAACTGTGAGAATCATCTTAACCAACTGCAAAGTTTTCGGAAACGATAATGCTTCGAAGGTATTTATAGAAGACGGCAAGTTTGCCAATGAATTCGCTGAAGATAAGGCAGACAGAGTGATCGACCTTAAGGGAGCGACTGTAACTCCCGGTCTGGTCGACATGCACTGCCACTTAAGAGAACCCGGCGGAGAATACAAAGAAACGATCGCAACGGGCACGGCGAGCGCTGCAAAGGGCGGATACACCTCGATCTGCTGCATGCCGAACACCAATCCTACAGCTGATAACGCGGCTGTAATCAGCGGCATCATCAAGAAGGCAAAGGAAGCGGACAACTGCAGAGTCTATCCGATCGGCGCCGCAACCAAGGGCATAAACGGTGAGCTCATATCCGAGATGGGACTCATGAAGGAAGCAGGCATCGTCGCGGTATCTGACGACGGCCACCCCATAAAGAACGCCGGCATAATGAGAAAGGTTATGGAGTATTCTTCAGACTTCAATCTTCCGGTACTCAATCACTGCGAGGATGAGAGCCTTTCGGAAGGCGCGATGAACGAAGGCGTCGTATCTACCTCGATCGGCATCAGGGGCATTCCTACTGCAGCTGAGGACATAATGATCGCCAGAGACATAATCCTCTCGGAATATCTGGGCATTCCCGTACACATCTGCCACGTCAGCACAAAGGGCGGCGTCCGCATGATAAGGGAAGCCAAGGCCAGGGGAGTAAAGGTAACATGCGAGACATGCCCTCATTACTTCACTCTGACTGACGACAAGTGCGCGGATTACGACACGAATTATAAGATGCATCCGCCGCTCAGGACAGAGGAACACAGGCTTGCGATCATCGAAGGCCTCAAGGACGGAACTATCGATGCGATCGCCACCGATAATGCACCTCATCATGCTGACGAGAAAGTGTGTGAGTTTTCTGTCGCTTTGAATGGTATATTAGGGTTTGAGACTGCCTTCGCTTTGGGGTACACTTATCTTGTAAAAACAGGAGAGATAACTCTGGAGCGCCTCATCGAACTGATGTGCTACGGTCCTTCCAATATCTTAAAGCTCGGAAGGGGCGGCATGAATGTCGGAGATGATGCGGATCTCGCGGTGTTCGATCTTGAGAACGAGTTCATTTTCGACAAGGAAAAGATGCTCTCCAAATCAAGAAACACGCCGTATGACGGTTGGAAATTATATGGTGAAACCATACTTACAATAATGGGAGGAAAAGTCACGTATGAGAAACTTTGCTGATTGCCTGGTAAGAAAGATCGATGAGATGCAGAACCCTTCGGTTATCGGTCTCGATCCTAAGCTCGATTACATTCCCCAACATCTTAAGGAATATGCCGAGCAGCTCTTCCCGGAGGAACCCACAAAAGCCACGGCCAAGGCTATCTGGCTCTTCAACAAAGAGATAATCGACCAGACATGTGACATCGTTCCTGCTGTAAAGCTCCAATACGCTTATTATGAGATGTACGGCGTTGATTCGATCAAGACGATGCTCCTCACCGCAAGATATGCCCAGAGAAAGGGCATGCTCGTAATAGGTGACTGCAAGAGAAACGACATCGGTTCCACCGCTACCGCTTACGCTGAGGCGGTCATCGGTAAGACAGACCTTCTCTTAGGCGATTCGATGGCAATGAGCGGATTTGATGCCTGCACGGTAAACTGCTATCTCGGCATCGACGGCGTTAAGCCTTTCATCGACGTTGCAAAGCGCGACGGAAAGGGCGTCTTCTGCCTCGTAAGAACATCCAATCCTTCAGCAGGAGATTTCCAGGATCTTGAACTCTCTGACGGTCGCAAGTTATATGAGGCAGTCGCTTCAAAGGTTTCCGAATGGGGCGAAGAAATGATCGGTGAGGAAGGCTTCTCATCCGTAGGCGCAGTAGTCGGTGCCACATGGCCCGAGCAGGCTGTACAGCTCCGTAAGGAGATGCCCAACGCATTCATCCTCGTTCCCGGTTACGGTGCGCAGGGTGCGGGCGCTGACGCAGCTGTCGCAGGATTCACTCCCAACGGTAAGGGCGGTATCGTAAACGCTTCCAGGAGCATCATGACTGCATGGCAGGCAAGACCCGATTTCTTCAAGCCTGAGGATTTCGGCAAGGCCGCAAGATATGAAGCAGAGAACATGAAGGATAAACTTAACGAGGCGATCCTGCATCGTAAGTATGTAATACAGTAATGTCGCAGAAACAAGAATATAAGATCAGATTAGTCACAAAAGAATTTTTAAACAGCGATACTTGTTATCTCGGGTTCGAATGTCCCGGGATAGCAAGTTCTGCTATTCCCGGACAGTTTGTAAACATCTCGGCTGGAACGGTTTTCCTTAAAAGACCGTTTGGCATTGCCAGTGTCGATAAAGCTAACGGGATCTTTTATATCGGCGTAAAGATCGTCGGAAAAGGCACCTCCGAGATCGCAAAGTTCGAACCCGGCCTTACAGCCGACTGCCTCGGACCTTTAGGCAACGGCTTTGATTTCGAAGGATATGACAACATCATCCTTACCGGCGGCGGCACGGGTGTCTTCCCGATAAACTTCGCTTACGAGACTCTCACGTCTCTCGGCAAGAACGTTACAGTATGCGAAGGTTTCCGTAACGCTTCACAGGTGATCCTCAATAAGCCCGGATATGTGCTTACCACAGACAGCGGTGACACAGGGATCAAGGGTACGGTCATAGCAGGCCTTGATACGCTTGAGATCAAGGATCCTTCAAATACTCTCGTTTGCTGCGTCGGCCCCATCCCCATGATGAAGGCTGTCGGAGCATGGGCAGGCGGGAAGAACATGAAGTGCCTTGTTTCTATGGAGCAGCGCATGGCCTGCGGCGCGGGCATCTGCCTCTGCTGCACGGTCAAAGTCAAAGACGACGGTCCGGACGGATATAAGAATGTCAGATGCTGCAAGGAAGGTCCCGTTTTCGACAGCAGGGAGGTGGTCTGGTAATGAACGCATTATCTGTTAATGTCGGAAGCGTAAACCTGAAAAGCCCACTGATACTTGCTTCAGGAACCTGCAACTTCGGACGTGAACTTTCCGAATACTATGACCTTAAGATCCTGGGTGGCATCTCGTCTAAGGGACTTACCATAAAGCCCAGAGCCGGCAATCCCGGCGTAAGAGTCGCCGAGTGCGATTCGGGCATGCTCAATTCCGTTGGACTTCAGAATCCCGGAGTTGATTATTTCATTGAAAACGACCTGGACTTCATGAGAGATTCCGGTGCTGCCGTTATCGTCAACGTTGCAGGTCACAGCTATGAAGACTATATCGAAATGGTCAAAAAGCTCGATCCCCACAAGGATAAGATCGATGCACTGGAGATAAACCTGTCATGCCCGAACGTCAAGGAAGGCTGCATGACCATAGGAAGCGATCCTTCTGCCATCAGATACATCACTTCTGAACTCAGGAAGCTTACGGATCTGCCTATCTGGATCAAGCTTACTCCCAATGTCACTGATATCAAGGCGACGGCTCTCGCAGCACAGGCTGGCGGCGCTGATGCCGTTGTTCTCATCAACACCCTCATGGGTATGAGGATCGATATCAGGACCAGAAGACCGGTACTTACGAATAACACGGGCGGATATTCAGGTCCCGCGGTAAAACCCGTTGCCATCCGCATGGTAGCTGAGTGCAGCCAGGTGCTCGATATCCCGATCGTAGGCTGCGGCGGTATCGCCGACTACAAGGACGTCATCGAGTTCATGATCGCCGGAGCTTTCGCGGTAGAAGTCGGTACGGCGTGCCTCGTGCATCCCGCGCTTCCCGTTGATCTCACGTCCGATCTTGAGAAGTACTGCGAAGACAACAAAATAGCATTAAAAGACCTTACCGGCACTTTACAGCGCTGGTGATAACGATAAAGAACGATAAGGAGATAGACAGCATGGAAAACACCATAATCGAAGCACTGTTTGCCACAAACGCCATCAGGGTCGCACCTGAAGATCAGCCTTTCTGGTATACGTCAGGCCGTTTGGGACCTTTCTTCATCAATACTCATTTCCTGTTGGAGAATGAAGCAGCCGCAGGCGAAGTCCTCAAGAGGATCGAACAGGCGATCGCTTCCGACAGACTTACTGCTCCCGAGGAGATCTTCGACATGATGCTCGCTTATTACAATAAGGGCGGCACGTTCAAGATGGTTTCGGACAAACTCGCTGAAGCAGCATCAAAGCTCGATTTCGACTATATCTCCGGCGGTGAGAGAAGGGACTATTTCTTCTCCATGATGCCTGCATATCTTTTAGGTAAGCCCCATCTCACGATCTTCAAGGACATGAATTTCGTATATTCCGAAAAGATCGAAGAAGGAGCTGTCGATTCACTTGATATCGACCTTAAAGGCAAGAAGGCGCTCCACATCGCGGATCTCATTACCGAAGCATCTTCTTATGAGAGAGCATGGATACCCGTTATCAGAGGCATCGGCTCAGAGATCACTGATACTGTCGCTGTCGTCGACAGATGCCAGAGCGGCAGGGAAGTGCTGAAGAACTTAGGTGTTGAGCTCCATGCACTTACCGGCATAGACAAGGCGCTTTTTGATGAGGCGACCGCAAATGGTATCATTAACGAGGCACAGAAGGAGATGATCCTCCATTTCCTTGAATCTCCCGCTGATTACATGACTGCATTCATAAAGGCACACCCCGACTTTGTCGCAAATGAGATCGCAAAGGGCGGCAAGAGCAAGGAACGTGCCGAATTAGCTATAGAGAAAGGATTCTGCTGATCTATGAAAGACCCTTATTCAGGTTTATATGAAGTCACCGAGATCCATGACCTCAGAGACGTAATCAAGAAGAGACTTCATGAGTTTCCGGAAAACCCCGTATTCCTCGTAAAAGAGCATAAGGGCGGAGAATATATCCCGATCTCCACAGAAAAATACGATCACGACATCGACTCTCTCGGAACTTATTTCATGAGCACCGTTAAGAAGGGCGCGAGGATCGCGATCTTTTCCGAGACCAGATACGAATGGTACACATCCTATCTCGCAACAACGAACGGCACAGGATGCGTCGTTCCGCTCGATAAAGAGCTTCCGGTAGATGATGTCCTCAATATGCTCAACAGGGCAGAGGTAGACATCCTTCTTTTCTCCAAGTCAAAGCTTTCCATCGTCAATCAGGTATACGGCAAGGTTGAGACCTGCAAATTCTGGATCTGCATGGATAAGATCGATGATGACAGATTCCTTTATTATCAGGACTGCCTCAAGATCGGCGAAAAGAAGCTCGAACAGGGTGACAAGACCTTTACGGAGGCAACGATCGATCCCGAAGAGATGACGATCCTGCTCTTTACGTCAGGCACTACAGCGAAATCAAAGGCAGTAATGCTCTGCCAGAAGAATATCTGCAAGAACCTCATGTCAATGTTCTCGATGCTCTACATCGACAGATCCGACGTATGGCTCTCAGTACTCCCGCTGCATCACACATATGAATGCACATGCGGATTCTTAGGCCAGGTCTACAGAGGCACGACGGTCGCCATCTGCGAAGGTCTCAAGTACATTGCGCAGAACATCCAGGAAGTTAAGCCGACATGTATCCTCATGGTTCCCGTCATGCTCGAACTCTTCTACAAGAAGATCATGAAGGGCGTTAAGGCCGATCCCGAGAAGGCAAAGAAGCTCGAAAAGGGTATCAAGCTCGCAAATACTCTGCACCTTCCGAACAGCATTAGAAGAAAGCTCTTCAAGCAGATCCATGATGTATTCGGCGGAAGGATGAGACTCATCATCCTGGGCGGCGCGCCTGTTAATCCCGAGATCCTCACATTCTTCCAGAGCATCGGTTTTAAGTGTGTACAGGGCTACGGTCTTACGGAGTGCGCTCCGATCCTCGCTCTGAACCGCGACAAGTTCTTCAAGAACCATGCAGCAGGACTTCCGCTACCGGGATGCGACGTTAAGATCCTTAATCCCGACGCTGACGGCATCGGCGAATTCATTTCGAAAGGTGACAACAACTTCCTCGGATACTATAACGATCCCGAAAATACAGCTCTCGCGCTGGATCAGGACGGTTACTATCATACAGGTGACTTGGGTTATATCGACGAGGACGGTTTCTGCATCATCACGGGCAGAAAGAAAAACGTCATCATCGCCAAGAACGGCAAGAACGTATTCCCTGAAGAGATCGAGTATCTGCTCTCATTAAGCCCTTACGTTGCAGAGTCTGTCGTATCAGGCGTCAACGATGAGGTCAAGGACGATATCGTCATCACGGCCACCATCTTCCCGGATCTCGATGAGATCAAGTCGAAGTTCGGTCTTGATTCCGATCCTTCTGAAGAAGTCATCATGGACATTCTTAAGACTGTTGTAGCCGAAACAAACGAGAAGCTCGAAAGCTACAAGAAGATCAAGAAGACTGTATTGAGGATGACTGAGTTCGAAAAGAACACATCCAAGAAAATTAAACGTTATTAATCCTGCGCGCAAAGTCCTCCGCGCGAACTTCCGTTCGCTTGTGCGGAAAGCTTGCAGGATCAATAACGTTAATACGAAAAGGGGAGAATTCAAATAAATCCTCTTTTCTTGTTTTAGAAAGAGGTGCTTATGTTTAACGACAGTGATTGCCTGAGGATATTGGAAGAAGCAATGTCCACAACGGCAGACTTTGCCGAAGTATTCCAGGAAGTTACCGAATCAAAGTCGGTAAGCCTTTTGAATGGCCAGGTTATCAGAGCCGCAACGGGTTTTGATTCCGGTACGGGAATAAGACTTCTGGCAGGAACCAATTCGGTTTATGTTTACTCGAGCGATAACGATATCGAAGTATTGTTAAAGCTCGCAAGAGAGGCAGCCGCAGCCATCAAGGGACAGGACAAGGGAAGGATAGAGGCTTTAAAGGCACTATGTTCCACCACAAAGTCGACCATCGAGATCGATCCCATGTCCGTTTCGAAAATGGAGATGGTTGATTTCCTTCGCAAGTCTTCCGATTACGCGCTCTCATACAGTCCGCTCATTACACAGGCAGCATCAGCGATCGCCTGCAATAAGCGCACGGCAAAGGTCATCAATACCAGAGGCGTAAATTCCGAGGATACGACCAGCAGGATCAGGCTCTCTGTTGAAGCCATCGCGACCAAAGACAATGAGAAACAGAGCGGCAGGGTGGCTCCCGGTACAATGAGAGGCTATGAGTTCATCAACGAATATCCGCTCATCGATAAGACCAGGGAATGCTGCGACACCGCTATCCGCATGGTAAACGCCGGTTATGCGCCTTCTGCAAAGATGTCAGTTATTTTAGGCAACGGCTTCGGCGGTGTTATCTTCCACGAAGCATGCGGCCATGCTCTTGAAGCAACTTCCGTAGGCATTAAGAATTCCTACTTCACAGATAAGCTCGGCCAGCAGATCGCATCACCCATCGTAAGCGCAAGAGACAATGCTTTGATCGACGGCGAATGGGGTTCATATGCGACAGATGACGAGGGCAACAGTTCCTCCGATCTGCTTCTCATCGAGAACGGCATCTTAAAGAACTACCTTGTTGACGAGCTCGGCGCGAGACGTATGAACTGCGCTCCCACAGGTTGCTCCAGACGTCAGAATTATTCTTACGCTCCTACATCCAGAATGAGCAACACTTATATCTGCAACGGCGAGTCCGATCCCAAGGACATCATCGCTAACACTGAGTACGGTCTCTACTGCACGCAGATGGGCGGCGGTTCCGTTGATACTTCGACGGGTGATTTCAATTTCGCCGTCAACGAAGCTTTCATGGTAAGAGACGGCAAGATCGCCGAGCCCGTAAGAGGAGCCACGCTCATCGGTAAGGGCCAGGAGATCTTAAAGAATATCGACATGGTCGGAAACGACTTAAAGCTCTCTGCAGGAATGTGCGGATCCATGTCAGGCTCCGTTCCCGTTACAGTCGGCCAGCCTACGATCAGGGTATCTTCGATACTCGTCGGCGGAAGAGATTCTTAAGGGAGGGCAATGATATGGACATTAAATCTGCTGAGTTATTTATGGAAAAACTCGTCAAGGCCGGTCAGGAATACGGCTTTGAGGAATGCGAAGCATCCTATGCCACCGAAGGCTCAATGAGCATCGACATCTTAAACGGTGAAGTATCGAGCTATGAGAACAGCGCTACGAGCGCATTGTCTTTCAGAGGCCTTAAGAACGGTCAGATGGGATACTGCTCGACAAACATCTTAGACGATTCCTCCATCGATTTCCTTTTGAAATCCGCGATGGAAAACTGCGAAGTCTTAAACGATGAGGATCCCCAGTTCATATACTGCGACGAGAACAACAAGGACCTTTATTTCTCACAGGTTACCGAAGCATACGCGAAAAACACATATAAGAGCTTTTCCGAGCTCGGTCTTAAGCTCGAAAAGGATATCCTTGCACTTGATGAGAGGATCGACGCCGTCGATTACCTTACTATCAGCTGCAGCACGGGACCTTACCTCATAATCAATTCAAAGGGTCTTCATTCATACAGGGATTCCGACGGCATCTCCATTATGGCTTCTGCCAGGGCAACGGATGCTGACAGAAGCGTCAAGAGCGGCGGCCATTACTGGATCGGCAGGGACATCGATGATTTCGATATCGAGAAGTTCCTTAAGAAATTCAAGGAAAACCTGATCGGCAAAATGGGCGCCAAGTCCTGCAAATCAGGCAATTACAAGGTTGTATTAAAGAGCGAAACTTTCCAGCAGTTCTTTATGGTCTTCTTCGGCAACTTCCTCGCGACCACAATGCAGAGAGGCCTTTCGCTTCTTGCTGATAAAGAAGGGGAGACCATTGCTTCTTCCGTATTTACGGTAAAGGAAGAGCCTATGTATGACGCGGCGTTGACCAAGATCCCTTTCGATGACGAGGGCGTCCTTACAACTTCCAAAGCGATTATCGACAAGGGTGTTTTCGCAACGGCTCTCTACGACCTCAAGTCAGCATATAAAGCCGGGAAGACATCAACGGGTAACGGTTTCCGCGGCGGCAGCGCAGTTTCCGAGATGCCGACAAATCTCGTTGTAGAAGCAGGGGAGAAGAGTTTTGAAGAGCTTCTCGAAGAGGCAGGCGAAGGCATCATCCTTACCGATCTGTCAGGACTTCACGCAGGCGTTAACGCCATCAGCGGCGATTTCTCGCTCCTTTGCGAAGGCTATCTTATCGAAAACGGAAAGCAGGGAAGACCTGTAGAGCAGATAACAGTTGCGGGTAACTTTTATCAGGTAATCAAATCTATTATTTCCATAGGAAATGATATAATTAACCTGCCGTCCGGCGAGGGCGAGTTCTTTACGCCGTCGGTATTGGTTGATTCACTGGCTATATCAGGTGAAGAAGAATAATCACGAAAGAAGGATCAGGAAATGGGAAATTCAGTAGACACTATCGCACTTCACGGCGGATACAATCCGGGCAACGGCGAACCGAGACAGGTACCTATCTATCAGAGCACGACATGGAAATATGCTACATCTGAAGACATGGGCAAGCTCTTCGATCTCGAGGCATCCGGTTATTTCTATACCAGACTTCAGAATCCCACAAATGATTTCGTAGCTTCCAAGCTCTGCGCAATGGAAGGCGGTTTTGCAGGAATGCTCACATGCTCTGGCCAGGCAGCAAACTTCTTTGCAGTATTCAACATCTGCGAAGCTGGCGACCACTTCATCGCATCCGCAAACATCTACGGCGGCACATATAATCTTTTCGGCGTAACCTTCAAGAAGATGGGCATCGAGTGCACATTCGTTGACCAGACACTTCCTCTTGAGGAACTCCAGAAGTACATCAGACCCAATACAAAGTGCGTATTCGGTGAGACAATAACTAACCCTACAGTTGACATACTTGATATTGAGAAGTTCGCAACTCTCGCACACAACAACGGTATCCCGCTCATCATGGACAACACTTTTGCAACACCCGTAAACTGCCGTCCTTTCGAATTCGGATGCGATATCGTTACACACTCAACAACAAAGTATATCGACGGCCACGGTTCTTCCGTAGGCGGCGCCATCATCGATTCAGGCAACTTCGACTGGATGGCTCACGCTGACAAGTTCCCCGGTCTTTGCACACCCGATGAGTCTTATCACGGTCTTACATATGCAACAAAGTTCGGTAAGGCAGCTTACATCACAAAGGCTACAGCCCAGCTCATGAGAGACTTCGGTTCTATCCAGTCACCTCAGAACGCTTACTACATTCAGATCGGCCTTGAGTCACTTCCCGTACGTATGGCACGTCACTGCGCTAACGCTCAGAAGGTAGCTGAGTTCCTGGCTTCCGATGACCGTATCGCATGGGTAAAGTATCCCGGACTTGAGAGCGATTCACAGCATGAACTCGCTATGAAGTATTGCCCTAAGGGAACATGCGGCGTTATGTGTTTCGGTGTAAAGGGAGGAAGGGAAGCATCCATCAAGTTCATGGATTCACTCGAGTTCGCTACCATAGCCACACACGTTGCTGACTGCAAGACATTGCTCTTACATCCCGCTTCTCATACACACAGACAGCTCACGGATGAGCAGCTCGCAGAAGCAGGCATCCCCAGCGATCTCATCAGATTCTCCGTTGGTATGGAAGATCCTGATGACATCATCGCTGACCTCAAGCAGGCTTTGGACAAGATCAGCTGATCTTACCGGCAAATAGCGTTTTTTCAAGGTGTCTCAGGCATTACTGCCGGGACACCTTTTTTTGCAGAACAGCTTGAGCAGGCTTTCATGGCGGACCGATTATTCAAAAAAACGTTATCATTCCTTAATCAATATATTTTTATTCATTGGTATTATTTTCCTATAAACAAAAGGGAAGGACGGTGTGCCTATGCGTATCGATCTAAGCGTTTCCAATCTTATCAATGTATTCTTCATTGCAGCCGGGATCGGTATCTGCAGCCTGAGCATCCTGCATGTCGGTTCGGGAATGCACATCCGGAAGGAAGTGAAGAAATACTTCCAGATCTTCTTTACCATGATCAACATATACATTTCGATGCATTTCATTCGCATGCTTCTTGAAAATCATACGGGGACGGCTGTCTCCATCAGTATCCGCGCTGTAACATTCATAGAGTTTTTCGTTTCCGGCCTCATGATCTACATGCTCTCACTCCTGATCCTCTTTATCGCGGCTCCGGGGAAGAACGGAAAGCTGATAAACATTATCTTTCTTGTATTGATCACTGTACACACTCTGGGACTTTTAATAGATCAGTTTACGGATTTCTATTACTACTTCGATGAGATGAATGTCTATCACCGTTCACGCGGTTATGCGATGTCAAATATAATGCACATCCTGATGCTCATACAGAATATATTCCTGCTCATCAGATACAGAAATAAGATAAACAAAAAACTGGCATCCGCTCTATGGCTCTATCTTTTGTCCCCATTGGCTGCAATAGCACTCCAGCTGGGATTCCAGCAGATACAGTTCGTTATCCTTGCGACAGTCATTTCTGCTGCATATCTGTATTTTGTAATCATCCGGATACAGACCGAAAAATACGAGGATCAGCAGAAGGAAAAAGATCGTTTGGACACCGAACTTTCAATGGCTACAAGGATCCAGGCAGAGACGCTTCCCAATATCTTTCCGGCTTTCCCTGAACGAGATGATTTTAACATCTTCGCATCGATGAACCCCGCAAAGGAAGTAGGCGGCGACTTCTATGATTTCTTCCTGCTCGACGATACCCATCTCGGCATAGTAATGGCTGATGTATCAGGAAAAGGCGTTCCCGCAGCGCTGTTCATGATGGTCTCAAAGATCCTTATCCAGAACATCGCAATGATGGGCAACAGACCGGCAGATGTCCTTAAATATGTAAACAATCAGCTTTGCACAAACAACCATGAAGAGATGTTCGTCACCGTATGGTATGGCTGTCTGGATCTTGAGACAGGAATCCTCGAAGCAGCCAATGCCGGTCATGAATACCCGGTGCTGAAGAAAGCCGGCGGCAGCTTTGAAATGATAAAAGATAAGCATGGTATCGTTTTAGGCGCCATGGAAGGCTCGAAATACAGATCCTACGAGCTTCAGATGGAACCGGGTGCAAAACTCTTTATTTACACGGACGGCGTTCCCGAAGCAACTAATTCGGCAAACGAATTATTCGGCACCGAAAGGCTTGTTCATGCACTCCGCATGAAGGAAACGGGATCTCCGAAGGAGATAATCAATCACATAGATTCGATCGTAAAAGACTTCGTCAAAGATGCTCCTCAGTTTGACGATCTTACAATGCTCTGCCTCGAATATAAGGGACATATTGATTGATCTTTTTCTGTCATTTATCGATATCTTTGCAATATATGAATACAGGGAACTGTGATAAGATTTTTTATAATTTCAGTTGAAACTGATAAAAACATGCATTTCAATCACCAGGAGGTATAAGTATGAATCTTAAAAAGTTATTGGTCTCTGCCATGACTGCCGGAATGATCCTTTCTGTCGTTTCCATGACATCTATGGCTGCAACAGACGGCTGGTATTATAACGGGACCGGCTGGCGTTATTACACCGAAGAAGAAGGTTATATCCACGATTCCTGGAGAGAGATCGACGGAAAGACTTATTATTTCGACGATTGGGGATACATGGTCTGCAATGTTTCGAATTACAGGATCATGGGAAATGGCAAGGGTTATGATTTTTCTTCAAGCGGCGCTTGTCTGAATCCGGAAGGAAGGGATATTGAGCTTAAAGGCTGGGTAAAGATTGGAAGAGGCAATGCCGGAAATTATTATAGTAACTGGTACTACTATGACGAAGACGGCAAAAGACTCTACAAGCAATGGCTTGAAGACAATGGAAAATGGTACTACTTTGATAAGGACGGGTGGTATATCAAAGACAGTTATGCATATATAGATGACAAATATTACTATTTCAAGAGCAGCGGTGAGCTTTTCACCGGCTCAGGCTGGATCTCCAGCGATGGTAATTGGTATTATGCCGGATCAGGTGGAAATCTATATCACGACAGATGGTTATATTCCGGCGGCAAATGGTACTATTTTGACTCAACGTGCATAATGATCGCGGATGCAAATAACTTTGCTATAAACGGGATTGAATACAATTTTGATGCAAACGGCGCTTGTCTGAATCCGTATGCAACAGCCAGCACAGATAAGATCACCGGATGGCACCAGCTATCGCCAAACTTTTACACTAAAAACGTATGGATCTATTATGATTCAAACGGTGAACTTTACAAAGAATGGAAGAAGATCTCAGGCCAATGGTACCGTTTCGATGATGTAACCGGTATAATGGCACAGGGCGGAGTCCGCGTTATAGGCAAGGACATGTATGCCTTTAAAGACAGCGGCGCTATGATAACCGGCTGGTCTCAGCAAACGATAGCGAATGAAAAATGTTGGGTCTACAGCGGCTCAAACGGCATCCTTTATACGAACAAATGGCTGAAAGACGGCAATAATTGGTATTACTTTGATAATCAAGGTATTATGGTATCAAACGTTGAAAATCTGGATATATCCGGCAAAGATTCAGATAAACCGGAGCTTTATAGTTTCAATTCCAAAGGCGTATGTCTTAATCCTTATAAATCAGCAACGCCGTCAACAGGCTGGTTTAAGCAAACAGTGGTTGTTCATGGAAGTTATGAAACAAAATGGTATTACTATGATGCCGATGGAAATATGTATTCGGAAAAATGGCTCGAACTGAACGGTAAAAAATATTATTTTGATAAAAACGGAGTCATGTTGGCAAATACATTATCAAGCCAATATATCGACGGTAAATATTATGACTTCGACAAAAATGGCGTATGCATGAATCCGAACGGACGCGAAGGTTCGAATTTTAGCTGAGCTGATACAAACTGATTAAAACATGTAAGGCCGTCCAGGATCACTTGGGACGGCCTGATCATTTATGATGTTAATTACGAATCAATAATAAACTGATCATCTGATATGGACTGATTATATTTTCGGAAAAACCTGTGTATCAGAATATCTGAAACCGATGAATCGTACGTATTCCTATTTTAAACCTCTTCCCAATTCACCAAAATTGTAATTATACCGAATTAGATATAACGAAAAATATGGATAACGTATGACAGGCTGAAAAACCTCTTCTTATTTTTCGCTGCTGGAAAAACCGTTATAAACAACTTCGGTCCGGCCCTTTGTTCTGAGATAGATCGAGAAAACAACTCTGACGATAACGAGCACTAAAACAATTCCGATCATGTCGATCAGAACATCCTGTATGGAACCGTCGCGTCCGATTACAAATAACTGATGATATTCATCGAAGATCGCGTTGAGGATCGAGAACCATAATGTAAAGATGATATTCATCTCGTTATCAGACCTTAAGAGCTTAACAGGGCTCTCAGCATAGGATGTCTTGTTTGATATCTTATTCGTTGAAGACAGAGCCAAATAGGATAAAACTGTAAGCAGTGCAAACTCGGAAGCGTGTGCAACGTTCCTTAGCATCGCATCATCCGTCACATCCGTGTTGAATAATTCATTCAGATATTCAAGGATGGTGTGAGACAGTTCAGAAGATTCGGCTGCTGTATCAGCTGACAGGGAAAAGATCACAATGATCCATCCGATCGTAAGGATCCAGAATACGATCGTTAAAAAGACATATCTGATAGATATCTCTTTTTCGTGTGCCCTTTCCTTGATGCTTTCTACCATCGTCTTCCCTTCTGTTTCCCCTGTTTTTCCTAATTATATAATTAATGAGGCGTTGCCGCGAGTAAAATACTTGGAATAATTGAATGTTTATCCGTATTTCTTGGCATTCTTCATTGCTCTGTCGATGTCGCGGCTGGCTTCTTTCTTTGCCATGACTTCACGCTTATCGTAATCCTTTTTACCCCTTGCGAGACCTATCTCAAACTTGACCTTGCTGTCCTTGAAATAGCATTTCGTGGGTACGAGCGTAAGACCGTCCTGCTTGACGGTCGAATAAAGCCTTATTATCTCCTTTTTATGCATCAGGAGCTTTCTGTTGCGCTCCGGATCGAGATTGAACCTGTTACCGTTCTCGTAAGGGCTGATGTGAACGCCT
Organism: uncultured Clostridia bacterium; assembly: GCA_947167045.1. GTDB lineage: Bacteria > Bacillota > Clostridia > Saccharofermentanales > Saccharofermentanaceae > Saccharofermentans. The sequence goes on along the minus strand of CAMVGO010000025.1, from coordinate 6,490 downwards.
ATGAGCCACATCTCCCCGTCTTTTACCTGGACGTAGGAATCCTTGAGGTTTACCTTCCCTGCCCTTAAGCTCTTAACTTCAGTTCCGGACAGAGCCACGCCGGCTTCAAACCTCTCCTCGATGAAGTAATCGTGATAGGCTTTTCTGTTCTCTGCTATTATTTTTATACCTTTTTTAATTGCCATAATCGTATATTTTAGCTACAAACTTGTTTTTTGCAAATCTGAACTAAATCCTGACTGCTTGTCGCTTTAATATGTAAAAAATTAATGATATTATTTGCTAATGGAATAGATCCAAATTCACTTTTTGGGAGGGATATTTATGCTCAAAGCAATCGCAGCAGTCATTCTCGGTTCGCTCATCCTCTCGGCCCCTTCTGCACCTGCAGTCAAACAGTGATGGATAAAGGAAGGCAACGACTATTACTACTATGAGAATGACGAAAAAGCAACAAGTTGGATCCGGGACGGAACCAGATGGTACTATCTTGATCCGAATACAGGCAAGATGGCTACCGTCTGGCAGTATATCGACGATGAATTCTACTACTTCTATTCTTCGGGCGCCATGGCTACCAACACAACAGTAAAGAACTGCAAGATAGGTTCTGACGGTATTTCCAACAAGGTTCCTTATTCTTACGGCTGGTGTAATGTCTATTGGGAATTCATCGAATCCGGCACCGGTAAAGTATACAGTGGTGTCATAGAAAACGTTTTTGTATACTGGGATATCAGATATGATACCTGGTCTATATACGAAAGCACTGAGGAAAAGATAGAAGATGCTGTTCAGGAGATCGGCGCTTCGGGACGTCATCATTGGTATTGTGACGACTTCACCAAATTCGAAGACTGATCTTTAAGTCTTAAATCAGATCACATCTGCAAAGAGGGATACGCATTCAGATCGAGCGTGTCCCTTTTTCCATTCATGAACTCATAGTAACCGCAGGATGCGATCATGGCGGCATTGTCGGTGCAGTACTGAAGAGCCGGATAATAGAGTTTGATACCCTTCTTCTTAGCTTCTTTGTCGAATGCGGCGCGTAAGAACGAATTGGCCGATACGCCTCCTGCAAGACAGAGCTTCTTTATTCCGGTCTGCTCAACGGCAGTCATGGTGTTCTTTAAAAGAGCTTCCGCGATCGCATGCTGATAAGATGCTGTGAAATCCTTTATGTCTATCTCTTCACCCTTCTGTCTCAAACCGTTGATCAGGTTTAGTGCTGATGTCTTGAGACCCGAGAAGGAGAAATCAAGAGTATCGCCCATATGGGTTTTCGAGAAAACATAACGGGACGTATCGCCTCCCTGTCCTGTCTTGTCCATCTTCGGACCGCCGGGATAACCAAGTCCTATAACACGCGCAATCTTGTCTATGGCCTCCCCTGCCGCATCATCCCTGGTACGGCCAAGAACGGTCATGTCAGTATAATCGTCTACTCTTACGATCATGGAATTGCCGCCGCTTACGCAGAGACACAGGAACGGAGGCTCGAGCTCATCAAAACAGAGATAGTTTGCCGCGATATGACCTTTCAGATGGTTTACTCCGACCAATGGCTTGCCTGACACTTCGCAAAGACCTTTCGCACATGAAAGACCGACCAGCAATGCGCCGACAAGACCCGGACCGTATGTAACAGCAACGGCATCTATGTCTGAAAGAGCCACACCTGCATCGGAAAGCGCTTTCTGGACCGTCGGATAGACTGCATCGACATGCATGCGTGATGCGAGTTCGGGAACGACTCCGCCGTACTCTTCATGGAAATCAGCCTGTGAAGCGATGCAGTTGCTCAATATGACGCGTCCGTTCTTTACAACGGATGCCGCAGTCTCATCGCATGAACTCTCAATGCCGAGTATAAGTATGTCTTTGCCGTTTTCCATATCAGTCATCCACCATATAGAATGAATTAAGGAAATCAGTAACCGTGTCGATATACTGATTCTTGTTTATGCTGTATTCCTCAAGATAACCGGCTCCTGATACCATTATGCTCCTCGTGATGCTGGAGTTTAATCTGCTGCGCTCGGTGATTATCTGGTCTATCTTGTCTGCTCCGATAAAGGTATCGTGTCCGCCGTAAAGGATAAGTACAGGTATAGGAAGCCTGGCTATCTCAGCGGCGAGACTTACATTTATAGCACTTGAAGAGACCCTGATCGCATATGGAACGGAAAACTGCGTGATGAAACCAAGAGGCTCGCTCTGAATGACTTCAGGCTTGATATAGTCGTCGGACTCCTTTGCGGGCGAATCAAGGATCATGCCGATAACGTATGATCTGTCGAACCCGAGATTCCTTATCCTCTGGCTGTACGAAGAAAGCGTCTGCTCGCTTGCATTTGCGGGCGGCAGACTGGTGTAAGCAATGATGGATGACGTGCAGCCTGTGCCAATACCGTAGAGGATAACGTCGGTAGTAACGGAGATCTGCTTTACGATCGCGATGGCGCCCAATACATCCTGCCATTCAAGATATCCGTAGGTGCAGATATCGCCGCCAGATGTACCGCAGTTGCGCTGATCGAACATGAAAACATTGTAGCCGCTTTCAAGCCACCCTTCGATCATGTCGATCATTTCGACGCCGAACTGAAGTCTGTTGGAACCGGCGTTGTGTACGACAATTATCGTGGATATCGGATTCTTGGTCTTGAAAAACCAGCCCTGCAGTGACGTCTGTCCGTCAGCAGACTGGAAACTCGTCGTACTGTAAGACGGCAGTATGTTCGAAGGCACGTTGGTGACTTCATATCCTTTTAAGCTCATCAACCTGTTCGACGAGAAAACGGTAAGGGCGATGAAAGAGATGATGATGAGCGCAAGGATACTGAATACCAATGCGAACCTCATTACGAAAGAACTCTTTTTGCCCGAAGAATTCCCGCTGAAACTGACAAAACCGTTGCTCATTCAGTTAACTCCGCTTGAACCGAATCCGCCGCCTCTGTCTTCGCCTATGGCTTTTACGTTATCTGTCTCGACGAACTTGCAGTACTCGACCTTTGCTACGACCATCTGAGCGATGCGGTCGCCTTTGCGGATCTTATATGTTCCGTGGACGCAGCCTTTCTGATCGAGCGTCAAAGGCTCTGCCTCAATGCCTTCCTCGTGCATCATAGAAGCATTGTAAACGATTACGTTGACCTCATCTCTGTAACCGCAGTCTATTGTTCCGGGGCTGTTCGGTATGCGCAGTGGCGTCTTAAGAGACACGCCGCTCCTGGGTCTTATCTGTACTTCATAGCCGTAAGGGATTGCAAGCTTTATTCCGACCGGAACGAGAGCGGATCTGCCGGGTTCTATTACCACTTCTTCTGCCGCATAAAGATCCATTCCGGCATCGCCGTCATGGGCATATTGAGGGAGCTTTGCGTCTTCCCTGCACTTCTCGATGAATATTTCAGTCATTGATCTGTCCTCCGGGCAGTATTGTGTAATTGCAGATGACGTCAAATCCGAGATCGGCGATCTCCTGTGCGATGATCTCATCTACGGGATTCTTCGGTTTTCCGTATATTGAACAGGAACAATCAACAGGATGGGGTATAACCTTAAGAGCTGTCCCTTCCCCGTCTCTTCGCATCTTCATTTCGAAAACAGATTGAGAGCCGCAGAAATTACACGGTCTCTTGTTCCTTCCCGCAGCGCAGAAATCAGACTGCATCCACGGGATGAGACCTTCAGTATGAACTATCAGGACAGGTCTTTTGTCTTCGAACTTAACCTTTTCCAAAAGATCTCTGCAGTTGTTTACGAGATCATCTGCGTTGACTTCATAGGAAGGCATTACCGCATCTGCATATTCAAATGCGTGAGCAAGCGATTTACTGCTGTATAAGTTCGTTCCGGCAGATGCGAAAAGCTCAAGATCCTTCATGAATTTCCTGTCAGTAAGGAGCCTTGAAGTCAGCACGGCTTTAAAAGCGCTGCCGAGATCGGCTTTCAATGAAGCTATTACGTTTTCGATCACCTTATTTAGCTTGTCGTGATGGAAATCAGGCAGGAGCAGTACAATCTCGGTACCGTGCTCCATTACGAATTCAGTCGCCTTCTGATAGAGTTCGGGAACCGCAAGGTCATAAACGCTGAAAGCATATATGTCCGCCCCTTCTTCAAGGATGTCCTCATTGAGCCTTAAGACAGGATATGTATACATGTTCCTGATCTCGCCTGTGTCCTCGGGCAATCCGTCGTAATACTCTGAATCTTCGACATAATCCATGCCGTAGTTCTTCTTAAACATCGAAATGACGTTGTTCTCCAATTTCTCAAGGAGTTCACGTCTCAGAGAATTGATGACGCTGACGGGACAATAGAATGTATCGTCGCCTTCGAAGTTCACTGATTCAACAGTAAAAGGAGTATCAAGAGTCTTTCCGAGCTGTTCGGTTATACGGTCTTTTTCAAGAGGCTTTCCCTCAAATCCATCTGGAATGTCTGTACGGGCTTCCGCATCAGCCTTAGCGGCAATACCGCGCATGATCTGAGCTTTTGCAGAAATCTCATTTCCTCTGTTGATTATGGTGATACGTACAGGAGTTCTTCTTAAATCCTTCCTGTCTATAACCGTCTCATGATTCATCAGGAAGACTTCATAACCGGGCTTTAACTTCTTGATCATGTCAGGATGAAGTCCCTTGATATCAAGTCCGTTGAGACCGAGATTAGTCTTGCCGACCGGGAAAGAACAGATCTCCCTGTCCTTTTCTCTGATGGACAGATAATCGCCCTTCTGAGGCTCTGTAGCGCCCTGCTTTATACCGACCGACACTTTTCCCGTTTTACTGTCCAGACGGCTTATACGGCCTATCCTGACGCCGTATTTGCCAGGGTATTCTCCGGAAAGTATGTTATCATCCTTGTTACCGCTCAGATATTGTGAAGTAAACGAACCTCCCCTGTTGAAGTTAACAAGGAGTTCGTTCTTTATCTCTTTGATGATGTCCTTGCCGAGCTCACCATTATAATATGCATCGATCATCCTTCTGTAGCAGTAAACTGCTGACCTGACATAGTTTGCATCCCTCATGCGGCCTTCGATCTTAAGGCTCGACACTCCGCTCCTGATGAGGCTTGCCAGATAATCAGTAACATCCCTGTCCTTGGGAGAGATAAGATGACCTTCACGGAGTCTTAATCCGTCATTATAAAGACCGTATTCCTCACGGCAGGGCTGGGCGCAGGATCCTCTGTTTCCCGACCTTGTGCCGCTCCTGTTCATTGCGGAGAAAAGACAGAGTCCTGATGCGCATACACATACGGCACCATGCGCAAAGACTTCCGTCTCGATATTAAATCCTGAAGCGATCTTTGTTCTGGCTGCAATCTCATCACAGGATAATTCCCTGGGAAGTACGACGCGGTTAACGCCGATCTTTGCGAGATTGCTGAACTCATCTGCCGAATAGACATTCATCTGCGTGCTCGCATTGATGGTCACATCAGGAAAATCCTTGGCGAGCTTGGTAAGCACAGCCAGATCCTGGATTATCAGACCGTCCACACCTATATTTACGGCTTCGGCTATTGTCGGATAAAATGTCTCAAATTCCATGTCGCTCATCAATGTGTTGACGGCGAGGAACACCTTTGAAGACCTGGCATGAGCATAATCAACGCCTTCTTCAAGTTCTTCAATGGTAAAATTCTCAGCTCCCGCTCTTGCGGAAAATTCTTTCAGTCCGAGATAAACGGAATCGGCTCCGCTGTCAACGGCGGTCTTCAAGATCGCCAGATTGCCTGCCGGAGCCAGTAGTTCAATCTTCTTTTTTGTCGTCATCAGTACTCTTTAACTTTAAATGGTCGAATAAACCACCTGAACTGACCTTCTCAGCCAGTTCTTCCATGGGAGTGGGCTTAATGTCAGGCTTCTTCTCACCTGCTGCTGCCCTCTCCTTTGCCTTATAGTAAGCAAGCTCAGTCTTGAGCGCGCTGTTCTCTGTTCTCAATGAGATTATCTGGTCGCACGCTTCGAAAAGAGACATTATCGCTGTCTTGTTCGTGGCAATATACGGATTATTCTTCTTTGTGTCTTTATAGATCTCGTCGGCAAGGGCTCCGACTTTCATCATGTGCTCATATCCGGCGTCACCGCTCCTGACAAGATACTGTACGCCGCCGATGGTGATCTGTGCACTTTCCTCGTTGGCATCCGGGTCTGTTGCAGGCTTTGTTCTGGCCTGGATACGTTCTTCCAATGTCATTTCCTTCTTCTCTGTAACGGTCTTGGCTTTTATCTCACCCTTATAGAGCTGCTTGTACTCGACGATTGCGGGGGCGTCCTTCTTACCCTTACGCTTGTAAGAGCCGTCAGAATACTTGCCGAGCAGACTGGCATTGGATTTTCTCATGTAATCACCCTCCGCTTATTAGAAGATAATATAGTATATCACTAAACTTAAAATAAACTTGCTTTTAACTGTTTTCAGATTTTTTCGACAAAAATAATCATTCAGTATATAATTTTTAATTG
>CAMVGO010000024.1 GCA_947167045.1 uncultured Clostridia bacterium | reverse complement strand
CCAATACAGGGTCAACTTCCTGGAACATGTTGAACGGGAAGACTGCTTCCTTAACTCCGTAGTGAGGGATGACCTTGTCGTGGAGTTCCGGTACGGGTGAAGGTCTGCCCGTGAGATGGCTTGTCATGATATCCGTAGCGATCTTGACCATGTTGGTGCCCGTAACCTTGGAAACGAGCGGAACGGTTCTTGATGCACGGGGGTTAGCCTCGAGAACGAAGACAACGCCGTCCTCGATCGCATACTGCATGTTCATGAGACCGACAACGTTCATCTCGACAGCGATCTTTCTTGTATATTCCTTTATTGTCTCAACGATCTCGGGAGAGAGATTCTTTGAAGGCAGGATGCACGCGGAGTCACCGGAGTGGATTCCGGCAAGCTCGATGTGCTCCATGACTGCGGGAACATAGCAGTTCGTGCCGTCGGAGATAGCATCTGCCTCGCACTCTGTTGCGTGGTGCAGGAAACGGTCGATGAGAATGGGTCTGTCAGGTGTAACGCCTACTGCGGCATTCATGTAGACTCTCATCATCTCGTCATCGTGAACGACTTCCATTCCGCGTCCGCCGAGGACGTAAGAAGGACGTACCATTACGGGGTAACCGATCTTGTTTGCGATGGCGATTGCCTCGTCGGCATTGACAGCCATGCCTGCCTCAGGCATCGGGATGCCAAGACGGTTCATCATGGCGCGGAAGTGATCTCTGTCTTCTGCGAGGTCGATCGTCTCAGGTGTGGTACCGAGAATGTTTACGCCGTTTGCCTTAAGGCTTGCCGCAAGGTTCAGAGGTGTCTGGCCGCCGAACTGCGCAATAACGCCTAACGGCTTTTCCTTCTCATGGATAGCGAGAACGTCTTCCAGTGTCAGAGGCTCGAAATAGAGCTTGTCGGAAGTATCGTAGTCTGTGGATACCGTCTCAGGGTTGCAGTTTACGATTATGGATTCGAAGCCGAGCTTCTTGAGAGCGAGTGCAGCGTGAACGCAGCAGTAATCGAACTCGATACCCTGGCCGATCCTGTTCGGACCGCCGCCCAGGATCATGATCTTCTTGTTGGAAGATACGGGAGACTTGTCTTCGATATGATAGGAAGAATAATAATATGCAGCATCCTGTGTTCCTGAAACATGAACGCCTTCCCAGGCTTCCTTAATGCCGTATTCATAACGTGCACGGCGGATAAGGTCTTCGGAAACGCTCAGGAGCTGTGAGAGATACTTATCAGAGAATCCGTCGAGTTTTGCCTGGCGGAGAACCGGCTCGGAAGGTATCCTTCCGGCACCCTTGATGAGTTCTTCCTCTTCCTCAACCAGTTCCTTCATCTGCTCGATGAACCAGTGCTTGATCTTTGTAAGCTCATAGAGTTCTTCAACTGTCGCACCCTTACGGAGCGCCTCATACATTATGAACTGACGCTCGGAAGAAGGCTGTGTGAGCTTGAGCATGAGTTCTTCCTTGGAGAGTTTGTTGAAATCTTTTGCAAAGCCCAGACCATATCTGTCTTTCTCAAGGGATCTGATCGCCTTCTGGAAAGCTTCCTTGTATGTCTTGCCGATGCTCATGACCTCGCCTACGGCTCTCATCTGTGTGCCGAGCTTGTCCTGAGCTCCGTGGAACTTTTCGAAAGCCCATCTTGCGAACTTGATTACGACATAGTCGCCGTCCGGATAGTACTTGTCGAGAGTGCCGTACTTTCCGCATGGGATCTCATCAAGTGTGAGACCGCACGCGAGCATTGCGGAAACGAGTGCGATCGGGAAGCCCGTTGCCTTGGAAGCAAGAGCTGAGGATCTTGAGGTTCTCGGATTGATCTCGATAACCACGATCCTTCCCGTCTTCGGGTCGTGAGCGAACTGGCAGTTGCAGCCGCCGATAACCTCGATCGCCTTAACGATCCTGTATGAATAATCCTGAAGGATCTTCTGGACATCTTCAGAGATAGTGAGCATAGGTGCCGAGCAGAATGAGTCGCCCGTATGAACGCCGATAGGGTCGATATTCTCGATGAAGCAGACCGTGATGACGTTGTCCTTTTCATCTCTTACAACTTCGAGCTCGAGTTCTTCCCATCCGCTGATGGACTCTTCAACGAGTACCTGATGGATCATGGAAGCTGCAAGACCTCTCTCTACGACAACCTTAAGCTCATCGATATTGTAAACGAGGCCGCCACCGGCGCCGCCCATCGTATATGCCGGTCTGATGACTACAGGATAACCCAAGTCCTCTGCGATCTTGATGGCCTCTTCTACAGAGTATGCCTCATGTGATCTCGGCATCTCAATACCCAGTGAAGTCATTGTCTCCTTGAATTCTATTCTATCCTCGCCTCTCTCGATGGCATCGACCTGTACGCCGATTACCTGTACACCGTACTTTTCGAGGATTCCAGCCTTGGAAAGCTCCGAACAGAGGTTGAGACCTGACTGTCCGCCTAAGTTGGGGAGAAGCGCATCCGGGCGCTCTTTCGCGATGATCTGCTCCAAACGCTTAACGTTGAGCGGTTCGATGTAAGTCCTGTCGGCGACATCCGGGTCGGTCATGATGGTCGCGGGATTGGAATTGACAAGGACGATCTCGTAACCGAGCTTCCTCAAAGCCTTGCACGCCTGTGTTCCGGAATAGTCGAATTCGCAAGCCTGACCGATGATGATAGGACCTGAACCGATAATAAGGATCTTATTGATATCTTCTCTCTTTGGCATATTTACGCCCCCTTCTTAAGCCCTGATGAAATTTACTAGACAGAATTCTAACACAGAATTGTAACATTGAGGAAACGTCTTTGCACTTTTTATTTTATTGATTACAATACACTCATGAAAAAGTACGGACTTACAGTCAACAGCGGGCTTTCCCGCACCGCGAAATGCAGAAAAGGCGGCGTACGCGCACGCTTTTTACCTGCCGCCGCGCTGGGTATTGCCCTTTCGGCCCTGGCTCTGACGGGGTGCTTTGATCCGCTCCCCCAGCAGACCGTTTACCGCGAGACCTCCGATACCGTCGCTTCCGTCTATTCCGAAAACGACGTCGGCGGCACGGAACTTCCCTTTGGCGTCACCCTTCAGGTCGACCCGTCCGTTCTGGTCCCCTGTGAATTCGAGCGCGTGGTGGACGGCGACACGATAATAGTCCACAACCCGGAGGGCAAACGTTTAAGAGTCCGCCTCACAGGCATCAACGCTCCCGAATCAGTCCATGAGGACGAGAGCAAAAATACCGACGAAGGCCGTGAAGCATCCGCATTCATGAAGGACCTTATGTCTGAGATCGATATCGTCTATCTCGAATACGACGTGGAAGAGTTCGACCAGTACGACAGAACACTCGCCTACGTCTGGATCGACACAGGCGATACATACATCATGGTAAACGAGATAATGCTCGCGACAGATCACGCCGAACCCGTCTACATCGAACCAAACCTTAAGTACGCCGACGACTTCAGACAATATGAGGGATGATCACTCGTATCCCTTACGCTTCATTCGCCTGTAATCCTCATCATCCGAATCGTAATCGCTCTTTGACGTGTCGAAGAACCGTGGATCGAACTCCGTATTTCCGGACGCGGGCGATACAGGCGAACTGTTCTGCACGGGCATCTGAGCCGCGGGGTATTCCGCCTGCGGATATTCTGCCTTGGGATACTCCGCCGTAAGAGGTGTTTCCGCAGCCTTGGTCTTTTTGAAGTTCTTTACGAAAAAGTTGATGATGGTAACCGTTATTATCGTTGTCCAGACCAGACCGAATATCAGGAGCATTACGCCGAAGCTGCCGTCGCCGCCTGCAGCCAGCATTCCGGCAGCGGTCGCTATCATTACGATGCCTGCTATCACGAACGGGATAAAGAACAATAAACTGAAGATCTTAACGCCTTTCGGCATCGGAGCTGATTCAGACGGAGTATAGCTGAACGACCTGGAAGAATAATTCGGACCGCTGTAAGTTTCCGTATGAAAACCGGCGCTTACGCCACCCGCGGAAGCCTGAGGCTGGTCATCAAGCGGAACCTCAACATAATCAACATATTTGTCTCTTTTATACTGTTTGATGGTAAGTATCAGAATGGGCACAAAGATACCCGCGATAAAAAGCAGCGGTAATACTGACCCGATCAACTGGAATATGCCTGCCGGGGAACCTGGATCCAGTTTGCTCTCCGCATCCTTGATCGAAAGGCTGAACGCTTCGGAAAAAGCAGTTCCGGGATCGTAACCTCTTTCAAGCGCTTTCATGACGACCTTTCCGAAACTGCGGAATTCGGATTCCGTCAGGAAAGGATCCGTCTCGTCACCCTGAACGGCTTCCCAGGAGTAATCAGGGACACGGATCTTACCTTCATTTAAAAGCTCCATGTCTCTGTACGGCACGGAATACACGATCACGAAGTGCTGTTCATCTCTGAAATTGTCAACATATTTATCGTAAGTATAATCTTCAAGGTTTCTGTAATCGATTTCCCAATCCTCGTCATAAACAGTGTATATAACGGGACATATTCCGGTCAGGTCGCAATATTCATTGATCCTGTCCTCGAGTTCATCCTCATCCTTGATGGCACCGATGTCATCATGAACAGCGGGCATGTCCAGATAATGCGCATTGAGTTTTTTCGGAATCGAAGAGAATATACCGATTCCGGTCATTCCGGTAAAAATGGCAGCCATGACCGCGATTACCGCTATCGTTGATTTACCTGACTTCCTCGGCATTGAACTAGCATATATATACTCATCCTCACCGCCGTAACGGTGGTGTTTCAGATAACGTCTCGAGCCCGGAAAATAAGTCCTTGATATTCTGTTAGAACTGCTTCCCCCGTGCGATCCACCGCCGTGGAAACCGCCACCGTGGGAACCTCCTCCCGATGAATGTGGCATCCTCTATCCCTCCGTTTTATTTACTGCTTAGGTACTACCGCATAGAAAACAAGATCGGCATTCCCGTCATTTACGAGCGAATGTGAATGTCCCTCAGGGCAGTAGTGGCATACGCCCGGTCTTACTCTCATTTCGGAATCATCGTATATGACCTTGCCCTCGCCTTCGAGGATGAAGATCATCTCGCAGTTTCCCTCGTGCATGTGGTAGCCGATCGAGGCGCCTGCCGGAAGCTTTCCGTGCATCATCTTGTTGACGCCGTCTGTGAAGACCTTGTTGTAGAAGGTCCCCTCTCCGCCCTTAAAGCCGGGATTTGCAGTCCATTCCATCTCATTGAAGCTGTTTACCATAAAAACCTCCAAATGCTATTGTTTTAAGCTTTTGTAACATTGTTACACAGTCATTTTCAATCGTCTATTATCTTGTTATAGCGCACCAGATAGAAATATTTCCTGACCAGATCCACGTTTTCATCCGAGTACTCGATCTCGGACGAGAACATCCTTGCCGCCTCATATATATCGCATCCTCTGGCAACGAGATCTGCCAGCAGACAGACCGATTCACCGATCAGCTGCTTTCCGCCGTTGTAATAAGCGTAGCGGTAGCACAGGTAAGCAGCAAAGTTGACAAATTCCCTCTCATTAGCTTTTATTACTGCCTGCTCTTCATCGATGTCTACGGGTTCATCAACTATTTTCTTAAGAAGCTCCCCCCATTTCAGATCCAGCATCTCCAGTCCGCTGAAAAACAGCGCCCTGGCAGATGAAGTCGCCCATCCGATCAGGTCATTACGGCGCAGCCTGTCTAAAACAGGTATCTCCTTATCAAAAAGGGTACCCACGCATTCCGGGGTTCCTATATCCTCCCCGTCATCTGATACGAGCGTAAAACCGTTTTCCCGGCTCAGAATGAGCCTGCACGCTTCCTCGCACGATAAGCTTATGCCCGCTTCGTAACATTCTTCGTCTTCAGAGTCACAGAAGTCATAGAATCTGGGATGCTCCCTGCAGATATCGCAAAGATAATCCTCACCGTGATCTATTATCATCTGGCAAAGATTGTCATCTCTTAAGAAAGGGCATCTTCCGTCCTCTTTCAAAGAGAAGCAGCCGTCAGATATCACGGGTGCAATACCGGGATCTTTGCTGAAACGTTCGAGAGACTCTTTGTCTATCTCGATCAGCCAGCCCCTGCAGCAGGTATGCCTGCACTCACCCGCTTTACAATGGAAATCTTTGTAATAGTCCGGCCAGTAAGTCTTCAATTTATCTCTCCCTGAATTAATTCCAAAGAGAATTATACCACGGGCGGAAAGTTTTCGGACTCTGACTAAAGGCAACAGGCTATATGAGTTTCCGGTGTTTTACTTACAGTACTCTGCGTGTATAATTACCCGTGGCAGAAAGAGAACGCTGTTTACGCGCCTGTGGCGGGTCCGGCACGAACCTTTTACCGGCTTCGCAGGCAGCCGGTTCGTGTACGATCTTGTACATCCAAGTATTTACTTGGATTTAATGATTTCTCTTTCTGCTTTTCTTTTTCAGCAATTCAAGAGAACGGGCTGCCTCAATGAGACAGCCCGTAATGTTTGAGATCAGTTTTTATATCACTCGTGATCGTAAGGATGTATAGTCTCGATCGTACCGTCCTCAGCAATGTTGAGCTTGGTGAACTTGACGCTTCTCTTGTGTGAGCATCCGCCGGATCTCTTTGCATCGTGATAGAACAGATACCACTCACCGTCGATCTGAACGATGGAGTGATGTGTCGTCCAGCCGATAACAGGCTCCATTATCCTTCCCTTGTATGTGAAAGGGCCTTCAGGTGAATCACCCTCCGCATAGCAGAGATAGTGTGTCGTGCCTGTGGAATATGAGAAATAATACTTGCCGTTGAACTTGTGCATCCAGGGATCTTCGAAATATCTGCGGTCCTCGTCGCTTGCCTTCAAAGGTTCGCCGTTCTCATCAAGAATGGTGATCATCTTGGGAGCTGCGACATAAGCATCCATGCTGGGCTTGAACTCAGCTACCAAAGCGCAGAGAGCCTTGTCGTCACCCTCGGGACGGCGCTCATCGGGATTGAAGGAACCGGACTGCCACATCTCGAGCTGGCCGCCCCAGAGTCCGCCGTTGTAGCACCAGATCCTGCCGTCGTCATCCTGAAAGACTGCGGGGTCGATGCTGTAGCTGCCTTCGATGAAGTTTTCCTGGGGCTTGAAAGGACCTACGGGAGAATCAGACTCGGCTACGCCGATCCTGAATATCTCGTTCTTGTCCTTTGCCGGGAAAACAAGATAATACTTGCCGTTCAGACAGATGGCATCGGGAGCCCAAAGCTGTCTGCCTACCCACGGGATCTCATCCTCGCTCAGTGCGACGCCGTTGTCTACGCACTCGCTGTCGAGTGAATCCATGGAAAGGATGTGATAATCCTTCATTACATACTGCTCTCCGTCGTCGTCCTCGGGAATGTCAAGGTCTTCGTCGTGAGAAGGATAGATGTAGATCTTGCCATTAAACACATGCGCAGAAGGGTCTGCAGTATAGATGTTGGTGACCAGATCTTTACGTTCGTTCTTTTTCATAAGCACCTCGGTTTGCTTTATTATTCTTTACCCAAAAGAGATAGTACCATTTTTCGCGCTTGTTTTGAAATACAAAATAGCAACTTTTGGCTTATTTTCTTTCAACATTCTTTTTCGCGTTGTATTCCATGAGTTTCTCAGTGTATTTCCGTGAGCGTTTGCGCATTACGAGAACATCGATCAGTATTGATGCAGCATAGAAAACAACAACGATAACGGCGAGCATTATCCACATCGCGGGAGTTCCGATGCCTTCGAATATCCCCATCAAATAGAACATCAGCACTTCCGCAGGGATAAACAGGATGAAAAAGACCGTAAGGTCAGCAACAAATCCCTTCCTGCTCATAAACCTCGTAAAGAATGCGAAAACAAAACTGAGCGAACCCCATGCGCAGAGCGCCAGGAGCTTCAGAAGGAACAGTACGGTTACTTCACCGTTTCCTCCGATAAGCGACACGGCAACCGTGCAGAGCACCAGCCATGAATACGAAAATGCCAGGGCATTTCTGAAATATACAAGGAGCATCTTTATATCTTCCATAGCATTATCCGTCCAATCCGATAAGGTCCCTGAGATTCCTGACATAACGCCTCGAGATCACGATGACCTCCCCGTTTGCGAGCGTCGCAAGGATATTGCGCGTAACTTCAGGTTTTAGCTTTGTTATCTTGTTGAGATTTACGATGACCGATTTGGAGCACCTGAAGAATGTCTTCTCATCAAGGAGTTCTTCCAGTTCATAAAGTCGCTTCTCGGTCTGGAGTATGTTTCCTGATGTATAAAGGAACGTCTTCTTGTCGACCGATTCGATATAGAGGATCTCCTCAACCGGGATGTTGTACGTCTGGCCTTTAGAAGTCGCGGTTATGCGTTCGTCAAACCTGCAGATATAGCGTGCGAGCCTTTCCGTCTCGGAAGTCACTTCACGGCAGTGGATCTCCACTGCCGTGCCTGAATCTATGTCGTTCTTGATCGTGACCTTCATTTGCGACTCCCGTCATTCCCTGTATCAGGAACATTATAATTCATTGTCCGCCTTTTGAGCGAGGTTCAAGTTTTCCGCACTCAATAAGGAGCAGTACGGACATCACTGTCTGGCATGCCGTCATGAATATGCCTGTACATACTTCCGTTGCAAATACCGAGATGAGCATCGAACCGAATGTCGTTACAAGGGACATTACGAGATATGTCTTGCTGTCATATACCCATGAGAACGGCAGAAGATGCGCACCGAACACCATCGCAAAGAGCATGAGCATCGCGTCAGGCTTTTGCGAAAATGCCCACATCACGATGAGAAGATAGAGCATCTGGTTCATCGTGCAGAGGAATCCGAGCTTGTTTATGGGATTCCTGCTCTTGCTGAATATCTTTGCTCCCGTGATCTTCCCGAAAATGAGGACACACGGAAGCAGCATTCCTGTGCAGTAGAAGGTGTACATATTCCTCGTCATGATGTCTGCAGGAAGCATCCTTACTATCGTAACGAGTGTCCAGATAACGACCGAAGCCATCATGAAAGGAACACCCTTTTTCTGAAGAACGCATGCCTCTTTCCTGAGTTCGTTAAAGTCCGTGCTTGCCGCATTACCGGCTGTTCTGATCTTTGTGTTTGTTAAGTCTGTCATATTAGTTTCCTCCCTTGGTTTTGAGGTGATTATATCGGTCCGTTTACGTGACTTAAACGGCACTTCGACCAAGCGGTACATGAGGCATTACCAAGCGGTACAAAAAGCCGGAAACCGTGTACCGGAACAGTGGCCAGCGGTAAATGTTTTCGGGCATTTTGCTGAATAATTGAACAAAATACATTCCGGGCAAATAACACTTTTATCTTTAACGCGATATTTATAAAGAGTATAATTCTAATTATCAAATAAGAATTATAATTAGAATCAAAATATTCGTGAGACGTTGGCGGTATGTTCGAGTTCCTTAAAAGTATACAGCTTGATCTTATGCTTGTTTTGAGCGGCATTTCAGCGGCCACTGCTTTTTTCATGGCTTTAACAAAGACTATGGACCGCGAGCGCAAGTTCTATCTGATACTGACCAATATATTCTCGGTCGTCCTCCTGCTTTCCGACAGAGCCGCATATCTTTACAGAGGAGACACTTCCGCTTTTGGCTATCTCATGGTCAGGGTCAGCAACTTCATGGTCTTTGCCATGGTCCTCTTCATCCTCTGGGCATTTAATCATTATGTCCGCGATATCTATGTGGATGAGACAGGTTTAAAGACCGTACCCTTCAGGCTGAGGCTGATCGATTATCTTATCATCACGGGAGTTATACTGCTTATCATCTCGCAGTATACAGGTCTTTACTATACCTTCGATGCCACGAACCACTATCAGCGGTCACAAGGTTATGTGATCGGCATGTCGATCCCTCTGGCCGTTCTCTTGCTGCAGCTTTCAGTCGTCATCCAGTATCACAAATATTTAAGGAAGAGCCTGATAGCATCACTTATCCTCTTTACGACTATGCCGCTCGTGGCAGGCGTTCTCCAGCTGAAGTTCTATGGTCTTTCTCTCATAAACATCACAACGGGTTTCTTATCCACCATGCTCTATCTCTTCGCGTTGAGGGACATGAACCAGACGGTTGACAGAGCACGCAAGATTGAGATCGATTACCTGAAGAAAGAGACAGAAGAAACAAGGCATCTGTTCACGCAGACGGCTGAAGCGCTCGCGAGCGCCATCGATGCCAAGGATAAATATACTAAAGGTCACTCATCCAGAGTCGCGGAATACTCAAGAAAGATCGCAGAGCTGGCCGGAAAGAATCAGCAGGAGTGCGACGAGATCTACTATGCGGCACTTCTCCACGATGTAGGTAAGATCGGAATATCCAGAAGCATCCTCACCAAAGACGGAAAGCTGACGGAAGAAGAATACGAGGAGATCAAGCAGCACCCCGTCATCGGCGCGCAGATCCTCTCGAGCATCAGTGAGTCACCGTACCTCAGCATCGGCGCACAATCACACCACGAGCGTTACGACGGAAGAGGCTATCCGAGCGGACTTAAGGGCAATGACATTCCGGAGATCGCAAGGATCATCGCAGTAGCCGATGCTTACGATGCAATGACTTCTAAGAGAAGCTACCGTGATGCCGTTCCCCAGCAGGTCGTAAGAGAGGAATTCGTAAAATGCACCGGCACGCAGTTCGATCCTGAATTCGCTAAGATCATGCTCCATTTAATCGACCTGGACAGCGAATATCAGATGAAGGAAAAAGAAGAAGTAAAAGAACTCTCAGGAAAGAGCGAACTTGTCTGCAAACAGTACAGAACATCCGTATCTGAAGGCATCGTTGTCACCGACGAAAAGACTAACATAAAACTTACGAGCACTCCTGATGCAGGTTACTCTCCTGAACATGCCATGCCGTCGATCATACTTTTCGATTCTCTCGATGCAAGGATCCACGAGGATGAGAAGAATGCGCAGAGGCTCAATTATTTCGAGTACGCCGAGATCAGGTTCGATGGAACGTTCGTATGCAAAGGCGCCAGAAAGATACAGCCTCAGGTCAAAAAGAACGAAAACTTCGAGATGATCTCAAAGAGCATCTCCTATAACGTAGAGGCAGTCAAGATAAAGGACCATGTACTCATCAGGATATTGTCGGACATGGCCAGGCTCGAATTCATCATAGCTCTCCCCGACAGCGCAAGATGGGCATATATGGGTCTCACAGGCGAGAACTGTCATATCACCAACGTAAGCATCGACCGTGAGGAAGGAAGCGTTCCTGCGGACTATATTCCGAGGATAGCTGAAGAGATATCCTACATCAATGTTCCCGCGGGCGATCTGCCGAACATCCAGTCAGACGGCTACCGTTCAGCTGCCACCGACGGCATCCTATTAGGCAACTATCTCACGGTCACATTCCACTCTATGAGCCTTCCTACTGCAAGACTCGTTTGGCATTGCCCTTATATCAGTCTCTTCTCTTCCGACGACGGAAAGGTTGGCGGTCCCAACTTCCACGAATATGCACTGATCAGACTTGACGGCGAGAACTGGGATTCAGATGACTATGCGACTAACGATTTCAGGATAAACAAGCTTAGTGACAATTACGACTGGAATGCATGGAAAGAGCTGAACAAGAAGGGCATTGACTGCTCGGTCAACATAAAGCACAAAGGCAATACGGTAACGCTAAAGACCGAGAACGCAGGCATAGAGATAACCAACATCACGACGATAAAAGACGGTTCGCCATATGTTTACGTCGCGTTGACCGGCGACCAGTGCGCCATCACAAACATAAGGGTCAAGGATTCATAAGTGTCGCTTATAGATAATCTCTTTGATAAAAACACCTGGGAAAGATTCTTCAGATATAAATCAGGCACAAGGTGCTCGAAAAGGTTCACTAAGGAACTCCGCACCTTCATAGACAGCGAAGCTTATCTCACATACGAGAAAGAGATAAGAGCATGTGAAGGGCTTCCCCTGCCTTCAAGAGCCGTAATAAGCAAGATGAGCAGCCAGAAGAAGCGCACCGTTTACAAGTACCCTTATGAATTCAACATGGTGTTAAAGCTTCTCACCTATCTGACACTCAGAAAATACGATCATATATACACACCGTGTCTCTACTCTTTCCGTCCGGGCATCTGCGCAAAAGATGCGATAACGGCATTAACGAGAAGCAGGGATCTTCATTCGCTCTATTCATACAAAGTCGATGTCAGTGATTACTTCAATTCCATCCCTGTGGATAAGATATGCGCAATGCTCGGAGATACGATCAGGGATGACATTGAGCTCCTGCACTTCATGAAGGCGCTTCTTACCGAAGAAAGAGTCATAGACGGCGGCAATATCGTCACCGAACGCAAAGGCATAATGGCAGGCACTCCGGTTGCTTCTTTTTATGCCGACCTGTACCTGAAAGATCTCGATGAATGGTTCTTCCAAAGAGGCATACTATATGCAAGATATTCTGACGACATCATCGTTTTCGCAAATGATGAGGAAGAGATAAGCAGATACAGAAAAGTGATACTTGATCACCTCGAAGCAAAAGGGCTTACAGTAAATCAGGACAAGGAATCACTCTCAAGACCCGAAGACGGATTCTGTTTCCTCGGCATCGAAGTTAAGGACGGACAGATAGACATAGCGCCGGCTTCCGTAAAAAAACTCAAACAGAAGATGCGCCGCAAAGCGCGTGCCCTTGACCGCTGGCGCAGGAGAGAAGGACTGGACGGTACTAAAGCTGCAGCAGCTTTTATCAGGATATTCAATCATAAACTCCTTGAAGAGAATGAGGATTCAGACCTTACCTGGAGCCTTTGGTTCTTCCCTGTAATAACCACTCCGAAAAGTCTTCACGAGGTCGATCTCTACTCACAGGAACTGCTGCGTTTTCTCATCAGCGGAACGCACACAAAATCACGCTACGACGTTCGGTATGAAGACTTAAAGAAGCTGGGTTATAAAAGTCTCGTAAACGAATACTACAAGCATCAGGAAAAGAACTGAACACTGCTTTTCACGAGTGTGCGTTTAAGCTTTCTTCGCCTTTACCATCGTGAAATAGATGACACCTGCAACAGCATAAAGCGCCATCGCGGTGACGATTATTACCGTGTAGTTGTTGTTCGTATTCTGAAGGATTATCTCGGAGAGATTGTTTCCCGTGATCCCTGCCACAGCCCAGGCCGACAGTGAGAGACCGTGGATCTTGGATATATTCTTCATTCCGAACCTTGACTCAAGAAGTGCAGGCAGTGTCGAGAAACCGCCACCGTATCCGAGATTGATCACCATGAGGAGAGCGATGATGACAAAGCCGCTACTGATGACAGCGGAAAGTCCGCAGAGCAAAACGCACGACAGGAATATGATGCCGTAGACCGTTGCCCTGTCCTTCATCTTATCCGACACGGTCGAATATCCGATGCGTCCCAAAGCATTGCACACCGCAGTAACTGAAGGAACGATGCTGACTATAGTCGCAAGTATGGCAAGACCTGCAAACTTCTCATTAAGCAGCTGCTTCTCGTATGTGATGAGCATGAGTCCGCAGTGGATGTTGATATAGAAGATGAGCCATATTCCGATGAAGGTCTTGTCCTTGAACATGGATGACGCCTTGAAACTGTTGTTGACTGCCTTATCCTCGACCCATCCGTCAGGCTTTTTGAGCAGGAGATGTCCTGCAAACATCATGACGAAATAGATGCATCCGAGGATCCAGAACATCGGAGCTATTCCGAGCTTGTTCTGAAGCATCTCCATGATGGGAGTTGCGATGGCCTTTGCAAGACCGAAGCCCATGATGGATATTCCGGTGGCAAGACCCTTGTTGTCCTTGAACCAGAGCATCAGCGTCTTTACCGGAGTCAGGTATCCTATTCCGAGACCTATTCCCATTATGCAACCGTAGAAAAGGTAGATGAGTATAAGCGCAAGAGGTCCTGTTACAAAACGGATCGTAAAGCCCGTTCCAAGCATTCCTGTCGTAAAACATATCGCGGAGATAAGCGATGATCTGTGGATATTCTGCTCTACGATCTTTCCTGCGAAAGCTGCAGACATGCCGAGGAAGAAGATGGCGAAGCTGAATGCCCAGCCTACCGAGAACGTACTCATGCCGATGGCATTGGCGATCGATTCTTTGAAAGTGCTCCAACAATAGACCGTACCGATCGAACAGTGTATCAACAGTGCCGGTATGGCTGCCCTGATCCATTTATTCATGAACGTCTCCCCCCACTCATCGATATGGATTCAGTTTATCATTACGGCTCGAAAACAAAAAGGAGAGGCCGCCTCTTTTTTTTCGAGAGACAGCCCCGTCCTTTCAAACTTAATCTATTCCCTATTACTCGCTTTATTCAGCAACCAGCATGTTGTATGCTTCGATCTTCCTGATCCTTCGTGTCTGCAAAAGTGCAAGGAAGAAAGATACAACTGTGAGGCCTGCTCCGATCGCGACAACGCCGGGTACCGGGATCGCAAAGTCACACTTCATCAGACCGAACGAACGCATGAACAATGAGATATAAGGATTTGCAACATTGTACGATACGACTGAGAAAACGATTGCAGATGCGATTACAGAGGGCATGAAGCTCATCGCTGTCTGGAGCATGAGACTTCCTGATGTGTAACCCAATGCCTTATAGATTCCGTAGTCCTTACGCTTATGGTATACGAGCGACTTGATGAGAAGGAACAGTATCAGTGCGATCACCACAACGGAGATGGAACACATAACGACGAGCATCATGAGGGATATTCCCTGGAATGTTGTCATGGCGCCTCCGATCATCTTGTAGAAATTCATCGTGCTGACGATGTGAATGCCATATTTGTCCTCGCACTCCTCAAGGATTCGGTTAACTTCATCAATATTCTCGTCAACATCTTCCGACTCGTTTGTGAGGTCGAACCAGTACCAGCCGGGGATGCTGTCGATATCCATGATGTGATCTGCAGCCTTGTAAGAGAATATCGCTTCGCGTCCCTGGTTGTTTGCTGTCTGGATGAATCCCGTGATGAGATAATTGAATGCATTATCACCATAATCGATCTTTATCTCATCGCCGATCTCAAAGCCGTATGCCCTGGCAAAAGATCCGCTCACTGCGATCTCATTATCGTACTCGGGAAGTCTTCCCTTGTAGCAGAGAGTGGTATTGTTCATCTTTGAAAGATCCTTGACGATGTAGCAGAACAGACTCTCCTGATCGTCATAGTAAACATTCATGTTGATGATCTCTCTGATGTTCTTTATGTCAGATCTGTTTTCGAGATATTCAAGAACTTCTTCCCTGGTCTCCTGATCGGACGTGACAACACCTGCGCAGATCTCAGTAGCAAGGATATCGAGCTTTGGATGACGGCTGAAGTTCTCATAAAGAAGGAGCGAGATCACACAGCAGAAGACCATGAATCCTAATACGAAGAACGTGATCACATTCTGCTTCATGTTGCCGAAGAAAGTCTTCATTGCAAGGCTTGCATTAACACTTAATGACGACTTGGAAAGAGCTACATGATTCTTCCTGAAATTGTGTGATTCAACACCTTCCCTGAGTGCCACGATCGGCTGTATCTTCGAGACCTTGTTCGCGCAGATGACCGTAACTAAAAGTGTGAACAGGACTACAAATCCTACCGGAATAAGTGTTGCCAAAAGATTGAACGTGATGCTGTAAGGAACACCCATCTGTCCGATTATGATCGATGCGAAAACCGGCATGACAATGTATGACAATACGATACCGATGATGCTTGCCAGAGCAGCAATAATAAGAAACCAGATAACGAGTGAAGCCTTGATGTCTTTTCCAGTGTAGCCTATCGCCTTAAGAGCACCTAAGGTCTTCATATTCTCTTTGATATAGTTGCTTATGCTGTTTGCGAGCATCATTGCAACTGCCGCGATTATGAGTGATGTAGCGACCAGGAAAGAAACCGCTATGATAAGTCCGATAAAAGTCCTGTTGCTGATCACTCCGTCGATGTCGTATCCTTCGGTGACCGCAAAAGGATTGACCTTAAGCAGCTCGTTAAAAGACCTGATCCTGAATTCGCCGTTCTTAACGCCATCCTTAAGATCATATATGATATTGATGTTCTCATATTCTTCATGAGTTTCATCCCAGAGTTCCTTATAGCTGCCGTTATCAACAACTAATGCAAACAATGCAGTATTATTGCAGCCGCCGTATACAACATTAGTAAATCCTCTTACCGTGTAGCTGTATTTCTTTCCTGAGTTTTCGATCTCGAAAACATCACCGGTATTAAATCCGCCGGCAGTATTAAACTGGTAAGGAAGATAAATGTAATTTTCAGTTATCGAAGTATCTTCTGTAATGACCTCAAAAGTGTTCATCGGTCTTGTAAAAGCAGAATCGTCACTGATATCGAGACTAATGACAACTTCGCCGTTACCGAATTTTACAGGATGATTTGAGAGCTTAAGATCGTGATATGTATAGTACCTGTCTGTATCTTCCTCGAGGAGTTCCTTGATCTTCTCATCAGTAAATCCCTCAATGTTTCCGGAAATGCTGAGGTATCCGTCTCCTCCGTTAAGTCTTACTGCCTCTCTGCTTACGGAAGGATAGCAATCCATAAAGATGAGGAGGGCTATTCCGATAAGGCAGGTTGTGATCAGCATCAACAGGAAAAGTCCTACTGACGTACCTCTGTTTTTTCTGAGGTTCGATTTGGTAAGTAATAATGTCTTGTTCATGATTACCACCCCATAGTTGCGAGGAAGTCATTCAGTTTCTGATGACGCTCTTTATCACCTGTTACATACTTGCCGAGGTTGCACTCACCTGCGATCTCACCGTCCTTAACATAAAGGATGCGGTTGCCTCTTCTTGCACTTGAGATATCGTGTGTGACCATTACGATGGACTGGCCCTTCTCGTTGAAACTTGTGAGTGTATCAAGTACTGCCTTACCTGTCTGTGAGTTCAAAGCACCTGTAGGCTCATCAGCGAAAACAAGCTTCGGATCGTTTATCAGGGATCTTGCGATGCCTACTCTCTGTGCCTCACCGCCCGAGATCTGTGTGGGGAACTTATTCCAAAGTGTCTCATCGATGTTTACTGCCTTCAAAAGATCTCCAGCCTTCTTTACCAGTGTGCCCTTATCCTTATATACGAGAAGTCCTGCTGCCATGATGTTATCCATAACGCTCATCGAATCCACAAGATATACCTGCTGGAAAACGAATCCGCAGTGACTCCTTCTGAAGACTGCAAGCTCATCCGTATTCATCTTTGTGATCTCTGTACCGTCGAAAGAAACGCTTCCCAGAGTTGGCTTATCCATGCCTGATAATGAATAGAGAAGAGTTGACTTACCGGCACCTGATGCTCCCATGATGATAGTGAAATCGCCTTCATAGATCTCAAGATCTATATTCTTAAGAACGTGCTGCTGAATGCCGCCGTTGGAAAATGTCTTGCAAAGCTTCTTAGTCTCAATAATGTTTTTCATGTCTTTCGACCTCCTTATGGCACTAGGATACTTTTTTAACCCTTAAGTGCCTTTAAGGAACTCTTAAATAGTTCTTAAATCGTTATCTTTCTGAGAAATCCTTATTTTATAAGGACTTTATACGTTTTCCTGCTTGTTTTGACCGGGTTTTCCCTTATTCTTTCCCTTACAATCATTTTGTAAGGGAAAGATTGTCGCATAAATCTGTATTTATAGATGTTTCTATAAGGGAAAACATCATCCTGCGAGCCAATCAAGCAGTTTGGCAGAAGATTTCTTGGATTCGCAGCTACCATGAGCGTATGTGTTTATCGTAGTACTTAACCTGTTATGTCCAAGCATTTCCTGAACATCCTTAGGAGATACTCCGTTCTTAAGAAGATTAGTAGTAAAGGTGTGACGTAATACATGAAAGTGAAAGCCCTCAAACATAGGCACATTCTTTGCAACATACTTGCAAGCCTGTTCGATAGACTTCGGTGTCAACAACCTTCCGTCTCTACACCTACACACTAAATCCAAGGGCTTGTATTCCCCTGAGATCTCTTGCGTTCCGTCAAATGAATAGCACTCGTAATAGATGCGATTCTTCTCACGAACCTCTTTATAGTAGTTCCTCTGGTACAATTCACCATAGGCTTTTTGAATAAGTGCCTGTTGCTTCTTTGCTTCCCAAAGAATCTTCTTCAGGTTTTCTCCGAAGTATACAGTTCTCACTTTAGCTCTCTTAGTGGTTCCTATCTCAGTCTTGTGTCTGATAGTATTACGAGAAACACTTCTTCGAACAATAAGATACTGTTCTTCAAAGTTTATATCCTGCCAAGTTAAGCCTGAGACTTCTCCAAGCCTTAATCCTGTGTAATACGAAATCTGTACCGGAAGAACTGAATCAGGGTGATGCTCACTAAGATAAGCGACAAGCATCTTGAACATCTCCGGTGTAATCGGAGTTGTGCTTTCGTCTATGTCCGTTTCGGATACAAACAAATCTGAATTATCCTTCTTAGTATGAATAACTACATACTCCATAGGATTGTAAGCGATATACTTCTTAGGAAATACCGCAAATCTGAATACATGTTTCAGAATAGCCGAGAATATCCAAAGATAACTTCTTCCATATCCGTTACCGGCATCAAAATCACCTTCTTTGCCGCCAAAAGCGACAAGATCAAGGAAAGACTGCAGATGTTCTGCAGTAATTGTCTTGAGCTTTCTTTTGCTAATGGGATGGAGTTTTAATCGCTTAATACAGAATAGATACGTCTTAGCTGTACCATTACTCAGTGATCCTGTCTTAAGTTCTTCTTCTGCCCAAATGTCAAGGAGCGCCGCGAGATCAAGATTCTTCGCATCAGCTATGAATCTTTTTGCCTCATAATCTTTCATAGCCTGACGAAGAAGCTTCTCAGTCTCGCTCTTACTTTCGGTTCCGACATATTCTTTCTGGATAAGCCTGCCGGAGGCATCCTCTACGTAGAAGCGGTAATACCACTTCTTACCTAGTTTTCTTACAGATCCTTTTGCCATTTTAATTAATTCCTTTCTTTAATCCGGCAATCGGAACTGTTGAAATGCTAATTTGATACTATACGATAAATCCGATTGCTTTACTATTCTTCCTGCTGGAACATCAGTCTCTTCAGCTGCATGTATGCTTCATTTGAATCCTTCGAGTAATTTCTGAGTATTACCTCTAATTCGTTGAAGGCGTTTATCGTGTGGGTTATCTCTCTGAGGAACATTACTTCGTTATATTCTTCAACGGAACCGAAGCCCGTTGCCTTTGCAATGTTCTTTCCTCTCTGATTACCCTTGTACTTCTCACATCCTGAGCGGAACGAATCTAAGAACGATTCGTATTCGCTTAACATAAAGATTAGAAGATCTTTAGAAAAGTTATATTCTTCATCTTTGAGATCTTCCTGTTCGATACAGGTAAGTCTTCCGAAAATATCCTTTATCTTAAGATCCTTCTCGTCCGTAATGTCTGATGTGTATTCTTCCGTTTCTCCCTTCAACCACTCGACTGAAACATGAAGCGTTTCTGCCAGACCTTCAAGAACGAGTTTCTTGGTATTGTCTATGGCTCCCGCTTCATATCTCTGGATCGTGGATTTGTTTACATCCATCTTGTCAGCTACATACTGCTGATTAAGACCTAATTCCAATCTCCTTTGTTTGGCTCTACTACCGATTAGCTTTCTAAGCTCTTTATTACTCATACGAAATGCCTCCTCAAAGGTTCATGTGGTTACTCTATCACAAGGGAAAACAAAATGCAATATGCAACTTTTAGAAATATTACAAAATTGCATAATGCTTGACATATTTAAGTTGAGGCTTTATATTATGCAATATCAAAAGTTGCATAATGCAACAGAAAGGAGAGTGCTCAGATGCAGAACATAAGGATAGCGTATTCGATCGACGAGGCAGCGGAGTTTACGGGGATAGGTAGAAACACTCTCCGTAAGCTAATCGAATGGAAAAAGCTGCCGGTCCTTAAGGTCGGGAGAAAGCTTCTCATACGTGGCGACACGTTGGAAGCTTTCCTTCGTCTGAACGAAGGACGAGACCTTAGGGACCAGAACGTGGTACGAGGAATAGACCTCTATTCCGAGTAATCCCCCGAAGGGGCGCCTTGAGTTTTGATACGCAGTGTCAAAACTCATAAGGCGTTACTTCTGTCAGAAGTAACAAGACAGCTTCAAGAGTCAAGCTAAATATCACTTAAAGAAAGGAGGTAGATCCGATGGCAAAAACCATATCATTCGTAAAAGGTAAAGGCAGTATAAACCATAACAACAGAGAATTCATAGCCAAGAACGTAGATGCATCCAGAACATCTATGAATGTGATCTATGTTCAGATCCCGATAGAAAAAGCCTACGAAGAAATCTTCGGAAAGGCGGTGGCTGATTATAACGCTAAGCAAAAAAGGAACGACAGGAAGATAGGAAACTATCTTTCAAAAGTAAAGCAGTCTAAGAATAACGAGAAAGTCTTTTATGAGAACGTAGTTCAGATCGGTAAAAGAGACGATACGGGTATTCTCGACGAGAACGGCAACATCACGGAAGCGGCAAGGCTAGCTAAAGAAGTATTGGACGAATATGCAAGAACGTTTCAGGAGAGGAATCCAAACCTAATACTGTTCAATGCAGTACTCCATATGGATGAGGCTACCCCTCACCTGCACCTGGACTATATACCCGTAGCACACGGATATAAGACAGGACTTTCCACAAGGAACAGCTTATCTAAAGGATTACAGGAAATGGGTATCGCTCCTGCTATAGGCAAGAACGATACTGAGACAATGCACTGGCAACAGAGGGAAAGAGATTTCCTCGAAGAACTGTGCAAAGAAAAAGGCATAGAGACAGAAGTGCTCGGCATAGTCCGTGATAATTACTCCATACCTGAATACAAGGCTGCCATGCGCGAGAAGGAAGAGGCTGAAGCAGAGCTCGAGATCCTGAACTCCGAGAAAGAGGAAGCTATATCCCTGATAGATGCTACCGATTCTCAGATTCAGAGCAATTACGAAGTAATCGACGAACAGGAAGAAGAGTTAAAGCAAATAAAGGAACGGATCGAAGCGGCAGAGCTTAAGATCAGATCGAAGCAGGAAGAAATTAATGGCATCGCCGAAGCGATGAAGCCGTCTTATGCAGAAATACAGGAGATAGAATCAAAAGTAACACCTGTCCCCTCCATGTTCGGCAAAGAACCTATGGTAAAGCTTCCTAAAACAATATACGACAAACTGATAGCAAGATATCAGCTTGCAGACACGCTCGAAAGGCTCTATCACCAGTATGAGTTCGAAGCAAGAACGCTAAAGATAAAAATCAATGATCTCAAGGCTGAAGTGTCCTTTCTAAAGAAGAAAGTTCAGCAATTTACGGATTTTATAGAAACCAAGGGGCTTGTTGAAGCCTTTAAGGAATTCCTAAATCCTATAAAGGCAATCGAAAAGATTAAGGATGACAGGGCTAAGAGGATAGAACAAAGGACAATGAAAACACAAGAGATGCCGGCTAAGAAAAAGAAACCGTCAGTAAGATAAACTTATAAAAGAAGCAGGCGCCAGTTAAGGCGCCTGTTTCATGTTACATTGTCTTATATCAAAGCATAACACTTCACTAATTTCTTTCGTTAATTACAGTCCGTGCCCGGTCATTCATTATCTTAATAACATCATCAATAGATTTATCCCCTACCAGATATGGCTGAATCTCTTCATATATGATTATTTCTATAGCTGCATCTGATCTGACGATATGGGTTACCGATTCTGTAATATTTTTAATTGTTTCCAAGTCACCTTTCTCTGCCTGAACAGTTGATATACCACCGCCAAATGCATAAGAGGATTCAATTTCCATTCTATGATTAAAAGTATCTATACATATTTCCCCTACTTCATCAAAGGCTTTACGATTGATAGGGAAAGAATTTTGAGATGATAAAGTTTCAGTTGGCTTACAAAGATTGGTTTGGATTTCTTGACTTAAGAGCATCTCAATAAATCTCCAAGAACCTTCAGGGCATTTAGATCCTTGTGTTATAGATACGAATCGTCTGATCTCAGCTGAAGGGCCACGGGAATCACCTGACGGAAATCCTACAAGATCAGCATCTTTGAAGTTATACGAAACGCTATGAACACTACTGAACCACCCGAGATACCCTTCTATTCCGACAGAAGGAGCATAATCTTTTTTTCGGCTCCTTAAATAATCCTGTAATTCTACATTGTTCACGTTCTCCGCCGTATATTCCGCCAATTCCTTGAATGCCGGAACATTAAAATCTATGACACCATTAGTTTCAAAGAGATCATATTCACACTTCATACATTCGCTTATAAATCCAGTCTGGGTTCTTGCAATTTGATTAACTCCATTACTGTAAGAATCGGTATACTGCCCGAACTGTTCATAAGTCATTCCGCTGCCTGATACATCATAGTTTGTCCTGTCTACTATAATGCCATCCAAAACAAACGATAAGGGCATTGCATATAGACCACCATTGCTCTCACAAGCTGAAACGATATTTCCGAAAACGTCGCTTTTTACCTTGCTGTTCTCGAAATACGGTTTCAGATCCATCATGCAATTACCATTATTCAATTGGCTGTGACTCGAAACATAGAAAACTACATCAGGACAGTCTCCGGCCATCAGATCCACCATCATCTGATTCCCTACTTCACCCTGTGTATAAAAATATGGAACATCTGTGCCATACGAGTCCCGTTCCTTATCATCATATTTATTGGGTACTAATTTTATGAAATAGTCTTTATCCGTCCTGTTAAATGTATATATGGCGTCATATATCATGGCATCATATATCCCGTCGGTTGTAATTACCGCTTTTCCAGCATTGGGATTTGTCTTTGCTTTAGTAGCCCTATAGATATCAAATACACACTCAGCGCTTTCCGGGAACCAGTCCCAAACTGCAAATTCAGCCGCCTCTTCAGAAGCACTATAAACAAGGCTTCCCGTTTTATATGAGACGAACTGAGCTCTGTTGAAATCCACATTCTCGAACGAAATGAGATTTTTCATGCATTTGTTCTCAAAGTCAGGAACTGCAATAGCTTCGGATGTAATAAAATACACCTTTCCGTCACTGCCGACATTATAGGAATTATCTTCGCGATAGTACGAAAAATAAGGCTTGATCCATTCGTAATCAGATGTTTCTTTGGATAATGTTCGGTTCGCAGCATCGTATATGAAATAGTTAAAAGTCTGATAGTCGAAGAAAAGCACCTGCGTATCGCTGACAGGCAGAAAATCAGATACATAACCAGAGAGATCTTTTACAAACTCAGGACCTGGTGAAAAACAGAATTCTTCACCATCAGGACCAACAGAAAGAACACTAAAATTTTCATACTTACTTGCATATAAATCATATTTTCCGCATCTTGTTCGACTGATGTCAATGTAAGTCTCTCCGTAGGCTGATGTTAACGCTCGTGAAAACTCATGAGACTCAGATAAACTAATACCGCCAGTCATAATATCAATATCGAATACCATTATTGCTTTATTACTGAAATTATTAACTTTCAATTTGAGAGATCCGTCTTGGATATAAATATCTCTGTAAATCTCTAATTCCGGCAAATTAATATCTGAAAAAGCTTCATTGAACTTCGATAAGAGCTCCATATCTGCTATCAGCTTGCCCTTCTCGGAATAAAGATAAAGATTTATCGCCGACATGCCGAAGCCCTGGAATGCAAACACATAACCATCTGAGATTTTGCCGATAGGTTGTTGCCGACACTGATTTTCAACGAAAAGGTCTTCATCAAGCTTTGCGGAACACTCTATAACTTCACAGTTATACCAAGGAGTATCAGCAGATATAATCTCTCCGTTTGTTACTACCTTCTTCTTAAAAAGCGAACATCCGTAAATTGACAGTATCATCGATACAGACAAAATCAAGGAAACTAGTTTTCTCGTATTTTTCATAATAATGTGTCCCCACCTATTATCGATAACCAGTCGAATAACTATAAGACCACTATGATTTCTTACTTATAAAACAATTATACATTTCAACAGTCCGATTACCATAAAGTATTACTTCGTGTTATCTGGTTCTCTTTCCCTTATATTTTCCCTTGTAATTGCATAAATGTTAATAACATGCAATAAAACAAGATAACAGTTATAAGGTCCGAGATGCGTATAAAGGCCTTTATTTTCAAGGGATTTCAGAAAACAAAGTAACAAGATATATCATCAGGTAACACTTCGAAAAAGATTCAGAAACTAATAGTTCTTAAATCGGATTTTCAAAAACTAACCGTCAGAATTTGCCTCTCCAAACTTTCAACAATTCATTAGGAGTAAAATCAATTTCCAACAGATGCTTTTTCAATATTTTTCTGACCAGTTTAGTGTCAACTTTTTCATCGGGATCTCCGGAACCTTCAGTAATATCAAATGCATACATTTCAAGCTCCGAAGTGAATTCCTTATGATCTTTTAACCACTGACGGATATGCCGACGCTTTGCTTCTCTTTCACTGTCTTTTGATCTGTCTCTTTTTTTATACGCCCATGCAGCATACGCTTTCTTAACACTTTTATATCCGTATCCTTGAGCATCATCCAAAACCTCACCGGTATCTTTATCGATGATAATAAATCTGTCAGCCTTAATCTTTACTACAGAAATATTAGTCATGTTACACCTCGATTCATAAACAGAAGCACCAAAATCAGGATAACCTAATAGAGTTCCAAGCAACTACTCGGAAACACTTCAGGAATCATATCTTGGAAAAAACACAAAAAGAACTGCTTCATCCATAATGAAACAGTTCATACAAGAATCAATGCTAAAAACTAAGCAGGCTCGGATTCTGCAAGCTCCTTTACCTTATCGAGTGGAAGACCTAAATCCTCAGCTATTTCTTCAAGTGTGAGTTTACCTCTTGCAATCATCTTTTTAGCATACTCAATCGTAGCTTCCGAGACGGCTTCGTTTCTCATATCTTCCAAAGAATCAAACATACGCTCAACTCCTTTCTCAGACTCCTTGAAGTATCTGACTTTTTCAGATAATTCCTTATAGTTCATGTCTTTTGCTTCCGTGCAGAAGAAATCGCTCATGAGCTTGGCAAGTGCCGTGTCAGATCCTTTCATCGCACCGTTTACATATATGATATGCTCTCCGTCGTTGAAAGGCAAATAGTCACATTCGGAGATGTATCTATCAATGTGGTAGATAGGCTTGTTTAACCCTAGGACATCATTCTCTGTTATGAAGATAACATAACTCTCCCTGATATCCGCCCATTTCTCGCCATGTGCCAGCATGTTTGAATCTAGCATGCTCGAGTGGTATCGTGCGCGCTTTTTATCTGCTCCGGCATCTGCACGCTGGATGCCAATCAGCAAAAGCACCTATGCAAAAAACTGCACATCAATTCAGACGTCTTCTGCCCTTACACAAGCCTGAGATATACGGCCGCTTCAAAGCCGGGCTCGAGATTCTTGAGAGAGAGCTGGCCGTCCATCTTTTCCATGAAATAGTTTGTCAGATAAAGGCCCAGCCCTGCTCCGTCCTTGTCGCTGGCGTTGCTGCCCCTTCTGTATTTTTCCATGAGCAGAGGGATTTCCTCTTCCTTAACGCCCGGACCTTTGTCGGCGACCCTGATAACGAGATAATCACCACTTATCTCCGCATTGACCGAGATTTCCGTATCAGCATATTTATATGAGTTCATGAAGAGGTTGTCGAATACCTGCTGAAGTCTCAGTTTATCGAAAAAGACACTGCATTCCGGAATGGTAAAACTGTCTGCACGGCCCAGATAATCGGCATTCCTGATCAGGCCCGCTACAATATCCGAAGGCTGCATTCCGGGATTGACTTCAATCTCCGTGATGTCCTGAACACTTGATGTGAAGAGGTTGTCAACAAGAGACTTGATCTGATCTGTCTTTGCATTGATAACTCCGAACATCTCCCTGGTGCGCTCCTCTTTGGTGAGTTCCATTCCGATCTCTGAAGTTGACTTTATAGATGCAACAGGCGTCTTGATATCGTGCGATAATTTGGCGACCATTTCCTTCTTGTCGTCGCTAGCTTTCTTCTCTGCAAGTCTCGCTTTCCTGAGCTCATGTCTCATGAGGTCGAAGCTTTCAGTAAAGGCACCGAAAACATGTCCCTTATCCATCTCGAGAGGCAGGTCGAGATTGCCTCCCGCGACCCTTACAGCAAAATCATTGAGCTTCGAAAACGGCGTTATGAGAGTCCTCTTAAGGTAGATATACCAGATAATGATGATGAGGATCTGAATGACGGCAACGATGGAAAACAAGATGATTATATTCATCCTGATCCCTTCGATCTGCTCGCCCATGTTGTAATCAAAGATGACCTTTCCTATGACTTCCCCGCCGACTTCAAGATCCAGTATGAGACCTCTTGTCTTGATCGCATCATTTACCGTCTCGCTAAGTCCGTCACGTGTCTTGTAGATGAGGCCGCCGTCATTATCAAGAACGGTATAATCGAGCTGAGTATTGTACTTTGAAGTATCTCCGTAATTCTCCATTATGGAATACATGCACTCGTTTACCTTGACAGGATCAGTCCTGATATCCTGTATTTTCGTGACCATGATGAAGCAGGCTGCAGCTTCCGCTATCAAGGTCAGGATGAGAAGGATCACGAACGGAGTATTTTTCATCCGGCAGCCTCTGTCGATACGAACTTATAACCTTCTTTCCAGACGGTTATGATGTACTTCGGATCCTGCGGATCCTTTTCTATGGCTTCCCTGATCTTCCTGAT
This sequence comes from uncultured Clostridia bacterium, assembly GCA_947167045.1. Lineage (GTDB taxonomy): Bacteria > Bacillota > Clostridia > Saccharofermentanales > Saccharofermentanaceae > Saccharofermentans. Next base: position 7,228 of record CAMVGO010000024.1, on the reverse strand, counting down.
ATGCACGTTCAGTGTTCCATCTGTCGTGAACTTGTCGTTCCAGACATTCTCAAAGATTTCGTTCTTGGTTACAAGCCTGTTCCTGTTCTCTATCAGATAATCTAACAGTTTCCATTCGATCGACGTTATCTTCTTTTCGACGCCGTTTACGAAAACGGTCTTGTTTACGGAATCCATCTTAAGATAGCCGTCATCGTAGTCAGCCTTCTTCTGCGTATCGTTATCCGCAACGACTGCAAAACGCTTCAGCACAACCTTTACCTTGGCCAGGAGAACTCCCAGCGAATAAGGCTTTTCGATATAATCGTCGCCTCCGATATTAAGGGCGATTATCTTGTCGTCATCAGTATTTCTCGCTGAGATAAAGAGGATCGGGATGTTCAGCTTCTGCCTGATCTTCTTGCAAAGTTCGAATCCGCTGCCGTCTGAAAGATTGATGTCGAGCAGCACGAGACCCGGCTCGTTCTCCGAGAGAAATCTGTCCGCTTCAGCGCTCGAATACACTGCAGCGGTTTTCACGTCGAACATGTTAAAGTACTCGCATGTATTGTCCGCAAGTTCTTTCTCATCGTCGATTATAAGACAATCGTAACGCACAATAATCTCCTTTACAGATCAGTATTCTATCTCTTCCATGCCGGAAGCTTTATCGCGGAACAATCTGATCCCGCCTTTCTTTGCGCCGAATTCATCCAAGTCTATGGCAACGAAAGTATCACCGTCTTTATCCCTGAAATAGTAAGCAGTACCGCTGGGAGAACCGTCGTGACCGGGGAATAATATATCCACTTCATCGTATGGGAGAAACTGGTCAATATATGCCCCTATCGAATCCAGATATACTGCATCCGCATCGTAATTCTTATGAACATAGTCTATGATGTTTGTATCGTTCGATGCTGAATAATCTTCGTTCTGCGCGTCATAAGATCCGAGGGTTACGTTGTCCCTGGTCTTTAAAATATAATAATGAGGGCGCATGTTCTTTACGTCAGCCGCTGAAAGGATCTCATCAAACTCTGCGGCTGCCCTTCCGGCATCAGCGCCTGCATCCCTGTCCTCGAAAACGAGTTCGAACACTTCGTACTGAAAATTGTACGTGAAACGGTATTCATCAGACAGATCATCAAGCTCAGAAGAAACTTCGTCTATCAGGTATTCAAAGTACAGTTTCTCAAAATCAGAAGAAGTCTGCTCGGCCCTTCCGAAGAACGATCCGTCTATACCGATCGATGTCATACTTGATGTAACCTCGTATTGTATCCCGGTATCCTTATCCTCAAGTATGACGGTGGTATAGGCATCCTCCCCGCCGAGCTTGCTCTTGTTCCCGATATATTTCGCCTCACCGTAAGTTTCTCTGGCATAATTAATCAGCTGCCTTTTCGTCTTAACGGTGCATCCGCCAAACGCAAGTGCCGTTACGATCAACATAACGACAGCTCCTGCCCTTATCAGATTATTATTTGATTTCCCCATCCGGACTCCTTATCCCTTCTGTTATTCCGACATCAGGATTTTACTTCAAAAAACAGATTTATGCGAATGTGGCGCCGAAAACAAAACATGTCCTCAGATAGAGATCACGAACACTTTCTTATACTCATCACCGAGGCGGTAACGGTGTATCTCGGGCCTTTGCACGAGTTTAAAACCATACCCGTGCATGTCGCATATCTTGGTCGAAAGAGCAAGACCCAAACCGGTTCCCGAACCCGATGCGCGTGATTCGTCTCCCGTGACGAACGGATCGAAGATCTGGTCGCACAACGGTGACGGGATCTCATCTCCCGAGTCCGCAACAAAGATCCTGATATCTTCAGCGGTCGAAAAAGATTCACAGGTCAGAGACACCCTGATCTTGGTGCCCTTCGGATTATGTCGTATCGCATTTGTTATGAGATTTGTTATGACACGCGACAGCTGGATCCCGTCCGCACTGATAAAGAGAGGCTTGTCGGGAATGTCTATATCGAACTCATCACCTGCGGACTCGATGTCCGTGTAACTGAATGCGCAGCAGGAACGGAGCATCTCGCAAAGATCGATGCGTTCACGCTTGATGGTAAAGCCTTCGCTGTCGAGTTTGACGTAATCAAGAAGCAGCGCGACAACTTCATTCATCCTGTCGCTCTTGGCCATTATGGCCTCAAAATATTCCGGCCTCTTCGCTTCGGGAACGATCCCGTCGTTTAAGGCCTTAGCATAGCCGTATACGGTTGTCATCGGAGTCTTTAAGTCGTGTACGATATTTGAGATCATGAGATACCGGCGCTCCTCCTCCTTGCGGCGTGCGATCTCCTTTTCACGTTGGATATGCCTTATCTCTTTCGCAACTGAGACCGAGAAAAAGACGCCTGCGGCAATATAGGGCAGGAGCATTATCACGAGTATTACTATCATGGATATCAGCAATACTATTATGGCTTTCGGGTTACGGCTGAGATCTTCTATCGTCTGAGTCGCCTCGGCTATGTCGCTGCTCCCGAGACCGTGCTTTATGAGCTCAGACATGAGGAAGGCGGTAGCCTCAGCAGTCGACACCTTAAAGAACGGAAGTAGCCTTCCCAATACCCACATGGCACCAAGCACGAAGACAACGAGGAACAGTCCGCTGATGCTGTCGATATGAACGAGTTTTTCAAAACCCGTGAACTTTATTACAGACGGGATGAAAAACCTGTTCGCGAGGTTGATGAAAAACACCTCGACGATACCCGTGACGGCAAGGGTCAGAAAGAACCTCGAGAGAATGAATCCCTTTAACCCGCGTTCACTGTTCACTTATCCGTCCTCCCGAAAACCCTGCAGCGGTTACGCTTCCAGTCTGTAACCTAAGCCGCGGAGCGTCTTGATGTACTTTGACGGATCCTCGTCGAGTTTTGTCCTGAGCTTGCTTATTGCGACCATAATGTTGTTGTCGGCGACGAAGAAATCCTCGCCCCAGGCATACTCATATATCTGCTGCTTTGTATAGACCTTGCCGGGATGCTTCATAAGGAGTTCCATTATCTTGTATTCGACGGATGTCAGATCAAGAGGCTTGCCGTCCTTAAGGAGAAGGCATTTCTCGATGTCGAGAACGAGATCTCCGCAGGTAATGTTTTCGGTATGTTCGTCACCGCCTCCGAGCGCATAGAAACGCCTAAGAGCGGACTTTACCCTGGCCACCACTTCCAGTGGATTGAACGGCTTGCAGATATAATCGTCGGCACCGACGTTAAGACCTAAGATCCTCTCCGCATCCGCTGTTCTGGCGGAGATTATCATGACGGGGATGTTGCTGACCTGTCTGATATCCTTAAGGACATGAATTCCGTCCTTTCCCGGCATCATTACGTCAAGCAGAACGATATCGGGTTTGAAATCCTCGATAGCTCCCGCTACCGCCTCGCCTGAACCGACATCTTCGACCATGAAACCGTCATTCTCGAGATAAAGCCTTAAGAGGTTCCTGATCTCCTTCTCGTCATCTGCGATCAATACTTTATACTGCATAATAATCTCCATTCCCAAAGCCGACCGGAGGAGACTAGTCTCCTCCGGCTGACCTTATTATATCCTATTCCTATTCCCAATGTTATTTAGCATCGATACCATACTTCAGTGTCTCATAGAGAGCTGCATCTGTAGAAGCCTTGTAAGGTCCTACGAAGAAGATATCGAGCATGCCCCATGTCAGGAGTGAGAGAATGTCCCAACCGATGAAAGACAGATCGAGAACGAATGCCTTCCACTTGTTGCCCTGCATGAGCTTCTTGCTCTCAGCAAGTGCATCCTTGAAATTGATAGAAGGATTCTCGCTGACGATATAAGGAACCAGTCTGTACTCGTAGGCCTTGATGATTCCGGGTACTATGAACAGCAGGCTCCAGAGCCAGATGAAAAGATCTCTTAAGAATGCTGTCTTTACTACGCTCTTGTAGTTGGGTCCGAAGACATATACGATGTTGCTGAGCTTTGCGGGTTCGTCAAGATTCTTCCTGAAGAATTTCCTGCAGCCGTATTCTATCGGCGAAAGGAGCAGGTATCTGAACGCAAGAGAGAAAGCCGTAATGATGAGTGATATGACGAGTATTACGGTTAATAAAACTACAAAGGCACCTACTGCTAATCCTGTGATCTCGTCATCTATGTCTGTATCAATGTCGATATGGAAACCGTCAGAGTCAACATCGATATCATCTATATCAACATCCGGATCGATGTCTCCTGTTATGTCAGATACCGTATCGTCGATATCATCTCCCGCATCATCGTTTCTATTGATGATATTCGTCAAAGACGGGATGTAACCGCTGCTTGATGATCCGAAGCTTGAGCCTGCGCCGAGTATTGCGCAAAGGATCAAACCTACCAGAACACACTTCCAATAACTTACGAAAAAGGATTTCTTACCTTTTTCCTTAACGCTTTTCCTTGTCCACATATTTGCGACCTCTTTTCCGATCTATATTTCCGATCTATATTTCCGATTGGAACTTTACTGTTCCTTTCCCTTACGATGTTCATTCTACAGAACGAACCTTAACTGCAAAATCGCTTAACCTTAACTTAAACTTAACAAGCCCGTCTGTTAAAATACATACGGAAAAGCTGTGTTTAAGCATAAGAAGGAAGATCTCAAATGGCCGAAAATGTTCAGATAATTAACGAAGAGACAATATCCAACACCGATGTTAAGTGCCCGGGGTGCGGTGCCACCGTCAAATACGATCCCGCTACGCTTAAGATGCTCTGCCCTTTCTGCGGAACTTCAAGAGAACTCCCTCAGCCTGAAGCAGGAGCGGTAATAGAAGAACTCGATTTCAATACAGCGGTACAGCGTGCGAGCGTTAACTGGGGTACTGTTAAAAAGCTGATCGTCTGCAAGAACTGCGCAGGCCAGGCCCTTTACGACGCTTCACAGGTGTCGGGATGCTGTCCCTTCTGCGGTTCGACGAGCGTCATGCCGGCTGCGGAAAACGAACAGATTATGGCTCCGGGAGCCCTCATTCCCTTCGCGGTCGACGGAGCGAAAGCCGCACGCTGCTTTTCAGATTTCGTAAATAAGAAACGGTTTGTCCCCAAGGGCGTCCGGTCCGTAAAGCTGGAGAACTTCGTGGGGCTCTATCTTCCCTTCTGGACATTCGACGCAGACACGGTCTCATCTTATATCGCAAAGATAGGTTTTGAGCACACGGACAGCGACGGCGACACATATTACACATACAAGAAATACAAGGGTGTCAGAAATCAGTTCATAGATGACATGATCGTCTACGCGACCGACAAGGTAACGCATCCGTATATCTCGAGAGTGCAGAATTTTTATTTCGACAAACTCGTACCTTATGCTCCCGAATATCTGGCAGGCTTTGCCGCAGAACGCTACACGGTCGGCCTTAACGATGGCTGGGAACGGGCTAAGGTGCTGATAAGAAGAAAACTCAAGGATGATATAGGAGCATACGAGAAAAAGCTTCACAGAGGCGATACCGTAAAGGAAGTAAACCTGTCCACGAACTACTACAACGTCAAGTTCAAATACATCTTGGCGCCCATGTATCTTGCGACATACAGGTACGGAAACAAGACATATCAGGTGGCGATAAACGGCCAGTCAGGCGCAACATACTGCGACACTCCTTCCTATCTCTGGAAGGTCATACTTTTCATTGTACTCGGCATCATTTCGATACCGCTGTTCTTCATCACACTGATTTTTATTTTCGGAGTACTCTTATAAGGTTCAGCCGATCTTCGCCAGGATCTCATCAGCCTGCTTCTTGTACTTAGTGTCCCCGCCGTTTTCGGACGCGAAGACAAGATATTCCCTGGCGCGCACGCTGTCACCCTTAAGGTACAGTACTTCCCCCAAAGAGAAGGAAACGCTGACTCTCGTTATGAGAAAGAGAGGCTCGTTCTGTGCTAGGAATTCCGTAAAGAATTCCTCTGCGCCTTCGTAGTCGCCTTTTAATATGCGCATCTTACGTTCGCGGAGCTGAAGATACTGTTCGATGCTCTTTTTGTAGATCTCAGTGGTCCTTGAAGTATTGATCATTTTCGTCAGTTCGGCCATGTATTCGCGGGCCTTAACGAACTGATCCTTGTTGATATGGTAATCGATCATGCGCTTTATGTATTCCGATTTATGTGAACGTACGGTGATACCCTGAGCGCGCTCATATGCGGCATCCGCATCTCCCAGAGCCTCATATCCAAGAGCCGAGAGATAGCAATAAGCCGACTTATTAGCCCTGCTGTTCTTATTTGCCATGAGCGAATCGAGTTTATCCATATACTGCTTGATATGGCATTCGTTATACAGAGTAAAGACTTCGCCCGAAAAACGTTTTAAAGCTTTCTTATTCAGGGTCTTCAAGACTGCAAAAAGGATAATGGTCACGATAACGATGACCACAGCCATCCAAATGTATCCGTCCAGATAATACAGTGCGACACCCGCGCCGACGATTAAAAGTGCGGCAGTCAGGATATAAATGGCAACAAGATCTTTATAAACTGAAACCATATAACTCCGTTATCAGATGCCGAGTGCACCGGATATGCGTCTGATAACATAGGACTTGGTATTCCACCAGCCCTTATGATCGTAATAAAAGCGCAGATAAGGAATGCCCTGTGCCCTGCAGTCTTTTCTGATCTTGTAAGGACTTGTCCTGTCCGAAATGATCTCGACCACGAGCTTTTTGGAACCGGCCTGACTGAACGTAAATACAAGGGCTTTACGTCCCGCAGGTATCTCTTTGCTTATCTGATAAGAAGCAAATGCTCCGGTAATTATATTCGAGAAGTAGTCCTGATAAGAAATACCTGAATTATACTGGTTCTCTTCAGCAGGCATCTTGGGGCCCCAGGAGTCTCCTGAAGGACCTTCTTCTTCAACAGCATTAATTATCGGTCTTGAAGAAGGATCGGGATTTGCGGAGGCGGGACGGCTCTGCTGTGTTTGTCCGTCACTGTTGGCAATATCTTCTGCCAGGTTCTTCATCTTGCCCAATGCATCGTCGATCTCTTTGCCGCCGTTGCCGAATAGATTCGAAAATAAACCCATGATGTGCCTCCTTTACCCTGATCAGATAATATGTTTCATATGAGTAATTCTATTCGAAAGGCATTATGTTGGCAAGAATCAGAAAAGGCATAAAAAAAGCACCAGGCATTTCTGCTTGGTGCTTTGGCTCCCCGAACAGGACTTGAACCTGTGACATTTCGGTTAACAGCC